>JAQXIJ010000060.1 GCA_029007725.1 Bacillota bacterium
GCTTTTCCTGACCTTCAATAATCTTAATGTCATGAACTACAAATTCATTGTCAAAAGTCACTGATACAACTGCTTTCATTTTTCCGTCACTTGCAATCTTTTTTACTCTGATGTCTGTAATTTCCACAGAACTCACCACCTTCCCTCTGTTATTGCCCAAAACAGTATGTCACGGTGTCGTACCCAAGTTGCAAATCTGTTACTCATATTATACATTAATTTTGCAATTATGTCAATATATACGTAATTTTTTTTACAAATTTTGTGCATAACTATCAAATTTCACCGAAAATTATTTATAATAAAATTTTTATATTTCGTTTTATTTACAAATATTAAAAAAATGTTTTAATTTTTCCTGAAAAGGTATATAATTTATTTTAAGAAAAAAGTTAGGAGTAAAAATAAATGCCTGAATTTAATTTAAATCAATTAAACAAAAATTCACATATACATTTTATAGGAATAGGTGGCATAAGCATGAGCGGTCTTGCACAGATTATGCTGCAAAAAGGATATACAGTTAGCGGCTCTGACCGCAGCAAATCTCACATTACAACAAAACTTGAGGATATGGGTGCAAAAATTTATTACGGTCATGATTCCGCAAACATTTTAGGAGCAGACGTAATTGTTCATACCGCGGCAGTTCATGCCGACAATCCCGAGTTGAAAGCTGCAGCGAAAAGTCAAGTCCTAACCCTCACCCGTGCAGAATTTTTAGGCGCTATAATGAAGCACTATAAGCACGCGGCAGGAATTGCCGGAACACATGGAAAAACCACCACGACCTCTATGCTTGCGCACGCGCTCATTGCTTCCAAAACCGACCCAACAATAAGCGTCGGAGGCGAGCTCGACATCATCGGCGGAAACATACGTACCGGCAAGTCAGAATACTTTGTAACCGAAGCATGCGAGTATACAAACAGCTTTCTTTATTTTTACCCTACAGTTTCGGTCATTACCAATATCGATGCAGATCATCTTGACTTTTTCGCTGGTATTGACGAAATAATTGAAAGCTTCAGAAAGTTTGCGCTTCTGACCGAGGGCAAAGGCTGTGTTGTCGCCCTTGGCAGCGATAAAAATGTCCAAAAAGCTCTTGCAGACACCGACCTTGACATCAAATATTACGGAATTGGAAACGAATTCGAGTATCATGCGGAGAACATTACCTATAAAGCAGGTTTTCCGTCTTTTGAGATCTGGCACAACTCTGATCAGCTTTGCACTGTCAGCCTCAAGGTTCCGGGAGAACACAACATTTTAAATGCCCTTGCGTCAGTTGCAGTTTGTGACTTATGGCAGCTTAATATGGAGACAGTCAAAAAAGGAATTGAAAGCTTTTCGGGGGCACACAGGCGTTTTGAGAAAAAGGGCGAATATAACGGGGCAATCATTATGGACGATTATGCACACCATCCAACCGAAATCCGAGCAACGCTAAAAGCCGCTCAAGCATTTCCGCATAACAAGCTATGGTGCATATTCCAGCCTCACACCTACTCAAGAACGCGTTCACTCTGGAATGAATTTTGCAAAAGTTTCGATAATGTTGATGAACTTATCATAACGCATATTTATGCCGCACGCGAAAATCCGGATGGTGTTACTAAACCAGAAAATTTAGCACATGATATTGCACAACGTGGAATCAAGGTTCGATATATTGATGATTTTGAAGAAATTGAACATATTTTGCGAAAAGAACTTAAAAGCAATGACCTCGTGTTTACGATGGGTGCCGGAAATGTTGTCGACATTGCAGATAAACTTTGTGAATAGTTTAAAACAAGCCGTATTCGATTACAGACTATTTCGGATACGGTTTTAATTTATCCTGCGTTTTCTACTGCATACTGTATTGACTAATTGGCTCACAAGTGTTAAACTATATTATAGTAAACCTAATGATAAATAAGGAGTTCACAATGTCAGTTTACCTTATAGATTACGAAAATGTGCATACTAATGGTCTTTTGGGATTGGACAATAAAACAAAAAATGACACAATTATTATTTTCTACAGTTCCAGCAGCAATACACTGAGCTTTTCGCTGCATCGTCAGCTTAGCGCCGCCGAAGCAAAGATTGAATATATTGAAGTTACAAGCGGCGGAAAAAATGCGTTGGATTTTCAGCTGAGCAGCTACCTGGGTTATCTTATAGCGCAAAATCCTCAAAATGAATATGTCATAATAACCAAGGACAACGGCTATAACGTCATAAAGGATTTTTGGAAAAAACGCGGCATACATCTTTCCATCGCATATAATCTTTCAATGGAAAGCGAAAAAGCTATGATTAAAAAGCTGAATGAAGTCATCCCACAGTACAAAGAGGATGTTTCAACAGTTCTGTCCTATATAGAAAAATACAAAACAAAACAGGGCATAAACAACGCACTCGTAAAAACTTTCGGCAGCGACAAGGCAGGAATAGTTTATAAAGCTATTAAGCCGTTTTTAGCCGACAAACAAGGACGTTGATTTTATTTTATAAGACAAATCGAGGGCAAAAAATATGAATTTAATGCATCTGAAATATGCTGTAGAGGTTGCAAAGGCGTCATCCATCTCCAGGGCGGCAGAAAATTTGTTTATGGGGCAGCCAAATTTAAGCCGTGCCATATCGGAACTCGAAGAAAACCTCGGAATAAAAATATTCAAACGTTCTCCGAAAGGTATAACCACAACTCCGCAAGGCGAAGAATTTTTAGGCTACGCACGTAAAATTCTTGCACAGGTGGACGCAGTTGAACGCCTTTATAACGGAGAAAATACAAACAAGCAAAAGTTTTCTATTTCCGTACCAAGGGCAAGCTATATTTCCTGTGCATTCACGCATTTTGTAAACAGCCTCAATACCAAGGACAAGGATGGCATTGAAATGTTTTATAAAGAAACCAACTCAATGCGCGCAATAAACAACATAATCAATTCCGACTACAAGCTTGGAATTCTACGTTACCAGACAGCCTACAAAGAAAACTTTGATCTGATGCTTAAAGAAAAAGGACTTCGTGGCGACCTCATCACTGAATTTATGTATTATCTTGCAATGTCAAAAGAGCATCCGCTTGCCGGAAAAGACGACATAACAACTGAGGACCTTGCTCCATACATTGAAATAGCACACGCAGACCCATATGTTCCGTCACTCCCCACCGGAGCCGTTCAGCGCGGCGAACTTTCGGAACACGTGAACAAGCGCATTTTCGTCTTTGAGCGCGGAAGCCAGATGGATCTGTTAAGCCGGGTTCACAACACATTTATGTGGGTTTCTCCAATTCCTCAGCGTGCTCTCGATATGTACGGACTCATTCAAAAAAAATGCACCGCAAATCAAAAGGTGTACCGCGATATTCTTATCTACAAAGACGATTACACTCTCACTTCGCTTGACAAAAAATTTCTTGCGGAAATTGATAAGGTAAAGCCAATTATTAACTAATTACCGCAAACGGCTGAAGCCTTGCTTCAGCCGTTTGTTATTAAAAATCTACCTCTGTGTCATAGTAGCAGCACTTAAGCAACTTTTCCATTTCTTCTTGACTCGGCTGACGTGGATTTGAACCTGTACATGCGTCAAGAATTGCATTTGCGGCAATTTTCGGCAGTCTTTCAAGAAATACATTTTCTGGAACAAATCCGTTCTCGGTCGGATAGCTGTCCGGTCCATAATTTTTGATGCAGTGTGGAATTTTAAGCTCATCATTTAATGCACGGACATATTTAATCAGCAAGTCTACCTTTTCTTCTACGCTGTTTCCGCCCAGCTTGATGAAATCTGCAATTTCAGCATATCTTGCCGCAGCTGTTTCGTCCTTTGCATTGAATGCGATTACCTTTGGCAGATACATTGCATTTGCCGCACCGTGAATAATATGTGCTCCATAGTCTGCAAATGCAGCCCCTGTCTTGTGCGCCATTGAATGTACTATTCCCAAAAGCGCATTAGAGAAAGCCATACCTGCCAGGCACTGCGCATTATGCATCTTATCTCTTTTATCCATGTCACCGTTATATGAACCAACGAGGTTTTCGTTAATCATTTTTATTGCATGAAGAGCAAGCGGATCTGTGTAATCGCAGTTTGCAGTTGACACATATGCTTCAATGGCATGAGTCAGTGCGTCCATTCCGGTGTGCGCAACAAGCTTTTGCGGCATGGTTTCCGCAAGCTCAGGGTCAACAATAGCAACATCGGGAGTAATTTCAAAGTCTGCAATAGGATACTTGATTCCTTTATCATAATCGGTAATTATTGAAAAAGCAGTCACCTCGGTTGCTGTTCCTGAGGTCGATGAAATCGCACAGAATTTAGCCTTTCTACGGAGCTTCGGCAACCCAAAAACCTTGCACATATCCTCAAAAGTCGTCTCCGGATATTCATACTTAATCCACATAGCCTTTGCAGCATCTATGGGTGAACCGCCCCCAATTGCAACAATCCAGTCAGGCTGGAACTTCTGCATTGCTTCAGCGCCTCTCATTACTGTTTCAACAGATGGATCCGATTCAATGCCTTCAAAAATTTCAACCTCCATGCCGGCTTCCTTAAGATATGACACAGCCTTATCCAAAAAACCGAATTTTTTCATTGAGCCGCCGCCAACACACACAATAGCCTTCTTGCCCTCAAAATCCTTCAGTGCCTCCAATGCACCTTTTCCATGGTACAAATCACGCGGTAAAGTAAATCTTGCCATATTAAAATCTCCCTTTCTCAGACACAGTTTTGTATAATATGTCTAACTTTGTTTTAATTTTAACATAGTTTTTTTTTAAATACAAATGCTTTTATTATATATATGTATTGTTTTTAAGATATATCAGAGGCTATTTTTGTACATATATAACAAAATTTAAAAAAATTGTTTCACCACACATACTTTAATTTTTGTGCTCCTTCTACAAAAGCCCCTGCGGAGTTATCCGAAAGAGCTTTGGTATATTATTATCCCAGACGGCTCATCCTTAGGCTGCTGTGTATAAAAAGCGAAAGATATTCAACAGACCTATTTTGGTGTTTAAAGCCTATACTATTTTGCAAACAATCCTGCAATAATACGGCTTCTATATTTTATGAATATAGTCAGCTTTTGCATTAATAAAATATATCTGTCAGAACCAATATCTTTTTAATAATAAAGAAGCGTAATCTTATCAATGAAGATTCCGGATATATTAAATATTTTCTGTTTTTCAGCTGAAAATCGGTCGAAAGCGGAATAAAGTCACAAATATTAAACTTTAGATCATGCACATTATCCATTTCAGTGATGGCATCATAAATCTGACCCTTTTCACTGCTGAACAGGACTTTTATTTCATACATAGTATTATATGCCGTCGTAAAATCCTGACGCGCCGCCTTGTATTGGCAGAATGATTAAATATTGTCCCAAACTGCTTACATGGCTGACATGAAAATATATTTTGCACTCACCATTGCTATTGATCTTAATGAAAAGCATAACATATTTTATTGTTGTAAGCAGTGTAACCATTCATATAGTTAGATAAAGTAAACATAATATTAAGGATGTAGATCGTGTCTTGCCGTCTGTATTCCATCGTTTTCCTCCATTATCAAGTTCATCATATATCTCCCATATATTATACCTATAGTAACTAAAAGGATAACCTGCCACCTTCCCAGAATTGATGGACAAAAAAAAGAGTGATATAATGGAATGGACACAAACAAATCCAAAATCACAGGAGGAATTTTTATGTCAATCAAAAAAGGAACAATACCACCTCGCTATGATGAGGCATTCAAAGCCGGCGCTGTTAAAATGGTTACAGAACA
>JAQXIJ010000061.1 GCA_029007725.1 Bacillota bacterium
AGGTGGTGAGTTCTGTGGAAATTACAGACATCAGAGTAAAAAAGATTGCAAGTGACGGAAAAATGAAAGCAGTTGTATCAGTGACTTTTGACAATGAATTTGTAGTTCATGACATTAAGATTATTGAAGGTCAGGAAAAGCTGTTTACGGCAATGCCGTCAAGGAGAACTCCTGACAATGAGTTTAAAGATATCGCTCATCCAATCAATTCACAAATGCGCGATAAGCTCGAAAAAGCAATAATTGCCAAATACGAAGAAGCAATTCTTGCTGAGGAATAAAAAATACCGATGCGCAAATTTGAACAGAACCAGTAAAAACGTACAATAGAAAATACCCTCCTATGGTAGAAAATAATATAAACTGCCATAGGAGGATTTTTTATGCCAAGAAAATACAGACATATCAAGAAGTATGAAAAAGAGATAGTAGAGTTAAAATCGCAAGGTTTAACATTACGGGCCATTGGAGAAAAGCTGGGTTTTAGTCTGGAACAGGGAAAAGAATTTTTCAAATGAAAAGAAAAAATAAAAGAAAGCTTTGCGGCAGGAATAGGATTAAAACAAAGAGGATGACCGCCGAAAGAGCAAATAAAAATGGGTTACGTATATTTCATATATCAAAATAGATCAAGGAGTGTTGTACTTAATGACAATACTTTAGATAAAAACTTCTTTTCGATTCTCAAGACATAATGTATTTATCGTACCAGGCTTGAGACTTATGAAGATGCACGTATATTCATAGATGCCTATATCCATTTTTACAATAACTAAAGAATTAAACTAAAACAAAACAGGCTTCGCTCGAAAAATGAAGTCAGTATGCTATTTAAATTTAATATCGCTTGCCATAGTTTTTTTACTGTCTGCACGAACTGGGGCAGTTAATTGTTGCACCGGTATTTTTTTATTGTTATAATGCAATGACAAGTGTTCCGACCGTTATAAAAACGCAGCCTATTATTGTTTTCGGCTCGGCCTTTTCGCCGAGAATTAAGAATGCAAAAATCATTGAAATAACAACACTTAGTTTGTCGATGGGAACTACCTTTGATGCCTGACCGGTCTGCAGCGCCTTGAAATAAAAAAGCCATGACAAACCGGTGGCGATTCCGGACAGAATCAGAAAAAGCCAACTTTTTTTTGTTATATCACCTATTTCGGTATGATTTCCTGTTAAAAAGACGATTCCCCATGCCATTATAAGTACTACTACGGTTCGTATGGCTGTTGCAAGATTGGAATTTACGTTATCTATTCCAAGCTTTGCGAGTACAGATACAGCCGCTGCAAAAACGGCGGATAACACAGCATATACAATCCACATAATATTCACCTCCCAAAAACTATTTTATAACTTTTTTTGATTTAATGCAATAAATATGTTGCAAAAACATGATAAATGTTATATAATATAGGTAATCTTCGTGGCAGGGTGTGAGTCCCTACCGGTGGTTACAGTCCACGAGCAGCAATGCAGATTCGGTGTAATTCCGAAACCGACGGTATAGTCCGGATGAAAGAAGAAAACCATATGTGTTTTTTAGTCCGAAGCGCTTGCTTCGGATTTTTTATTTTAAAAATACATAAGAGTCACCGGTCAGGAAGAAAATTTTTAGAAGATGTAACATGAAAATAAGCACTGATTCGGTTTTAAAACTTTAATTATGCCGTCTGCTTTTTCATGATGAGTCTGTGTCGCAATAGGCGGCAGAAAGGAGCTTTTTATGAATTTTACTATTAT
This sequence comes from Bacillota bacterium, assembly GCA_029007725.1. Classification (GTDB taxonomy): domain Bacteria; phylum Bacillota; class Clostridia; order UBA1381; family UBA1381; genus UBA1738. Next base: position 1,747 of record JAQXIJ010000061.1, read on the forward strand.
GGAAAAAAACACGGTATCAAAAACAAAAACTATAACTTCGGTCGGAGTTTTATCTGCGATTGCGGCGGTACTTATGCAGATTTTGGAATTTCCTATTCCGTTTATGCCACCGTTTTTAAAGCTTGACTTTTCAAATATTCCGGCGCTGATAGGCGGATTTGCATACGGCCCGCTTGTGGGTGTTGCCGTCGTATTTGTAAAGTCGCTCCTTCATCTTTTGGTTACTACTACCGGAGGAGTGGGGGAAATAGCCGATTTTTTGACAAGTGCTTCGATGGTTTTTACTGCATCGCTTATTTATAAGCATATGAAGACGCGCAAAAATGCACTTTTAGGCATGGCTGCAGGGATAATTTTGATGATGGCCGTCGGTGCTGTTACAAATTATTTTATACTTATACCTTTTTATGAAAAGATTATGCCTATTGAACAGATAATTGCAGCCTGTTCTGCAGTCAACCACAAAATAAGCGGTATGTCAACGTACATTTTGTTCGGTGTTCTGCCGTTTAATCTGATAAAAGGTGTGCTGATATCTGCAATAACAATTATGATTTACAAAAAGATTTCGAGGCTGATAAAATGATATTCGGAAGAAAAAAGCTGTGTATTTTCTGTGGAAGATGCCTCAGTTATGAGCTTATGCACACGGTGTATAAGGGTATAGGAATATGCAGCGAATGTTACAGCGACTTGCTGACAACCAAAGATAAGAGCTTTGAAGGACGGGAACATATAAAAATGCTGCTTGCGCCGTTTTTCTATTACGGCAGTATGCGCAGAGTTGTAAGAAAATTTAAGTTTTCAGACCAGGAACTTTACGGAGAGTTGCTCGGGAAAATGCTATCCGAAGAACTTTCTGTACATAAATGGATTTCGGAGTATGACTGTATTATTCCGGTTCCACTGCATGAAAACAGGCTGAAGGAAAGGGAATATAATCAGTCGGAAATTTTATCGCACGCGATTTCAAAGGATTTTAGAGTGTCAGTTTGCGAAGACTATCTGATGCGTGTAAAGGATACCCAGCGACAAAGCTCGCTTAAAGGTATAGATAGAAAGGAAAATGTAAAAAACGCATTTTATGCCGATAAAAAAAATGTGATGGGAAAGCGGATTATTTTAATAGACGATATTTATACTATGGGTGAGACTATAGATGCTTGTGCAAAAGAGCTTAAAGCTAAGGTAGCAAAGGACGTACTGGCGATAACTCTATGCAAAACGCCGCAAAAGGAAATCAACGAATATTTTGATTTAATACATTAAAAAGCGAGATGCATTTTGCACCTCGCTTTTACTATTTTTTTATGTTAAGTATAATTCCGAGCGCTATCGAAAGGCTGGCTGCCATAATAACCTGATATTCGGCAGGGAGCATGAATGTTATTGTATGCGCCGGAATCCAGAAAAGCGGAATGGTTTTGAACAGCGTGAAACTGACAAAGCCCGACCAATCAACCGCCGATACAACATTGGAAACTGAGCAATGGCTTTTTTTTGCTTTAAGCTCAAGCAATTTGTCGGTACATTTGTGAAATGCCATAAATGTCGGTCCGAAGGACAGATTCATTATCGCACTGGTATAAAACGCTTTCAAGAACAATGCGGCAATCGGAGGACAGTTCTGACCCGGTAGAACATGTTGTTCAATAAGCCCTATGACTGCAAACGTATAGCTTTTCATCATAAAGGTTATAGCAATTCCGATAAGTCCCCATATAAGTGCGCGTAGACCTATGTAGTCGGGAAGAAGCCAGGATTTTTTTGCCAATCTTGCCGCAATAAGTTCGCCGACGGTTGCAAGCAGACCGAATTTTATGAATCCCATAATAAACGGATGAGTTGACGATAGGGATTTAAAAATTTCGCGCGACTGTGGGACAATAAGAATCAGAGCGAAAAGGGAAATTATCATAAAACTGACAATTCCTATCCCAATATTTTTTTTCATGTGTACCCTCCTAAAAATTTTTTACAGTCTGTATATTTCTTTTGCTTCAACTGTGCTGATTCCGGCATTATCGAGCGCCTTTACTGCACTGTCGGTATCGGAAACTTTGACAACCATCAGCGCTTTTTTGCTGACAGTTGCGACAAAGGCATACATATAGTCAACATTAATGTTGTTTAAAACAAAGACAGAGAGCACCTTTGCAAGTCCGCCCGGTGTGTCATCCATTGCTACCGCCAGCACATTGGTGATTTTAACCACTACGCCGATATCTTTGAGAACACCTGCGGCTTTCTCTGGTTTATTTACAATCAGTCTTAAAATGCCGTATTCCGATGTGTCGGCAAGTGACAGTGCGCTTATGTCGATGTCATTTTTGCCAAGAGCGTCAATTATTGCTGCCAAACGTCCGGGCTTGTTTTCAATAAAAACGGAAATTTGTTTAATTAACATAGCAATCACTCCTTACAGCTTTCTCTTATCTATAACTCTTTTTGCTTTACCTTCGCTTCGCTCTATGGACTTGGGATTTACAAGATGAACCTTTGCGCCGATACCCAAAACCTCGCGGAGCTTTGACGTTATCATTTTTTCTGTTTTGTCTACAGATTTGACATCGTCTGCGAACAGAGCTTCGTTCATTTCAACATTAATGTCAAATGTGTCGTTGTTGTTCACTCTGTCAACAATAATCTGGTAGTTCGGCGTTACGTCGCCGCCTACTTTCAAAAGAACTTCTTCAATTTGCGACGGGAAGACATTGACACCGCGGATTATAAGCATATCGTCGCTTCTTCCGTGTGGTTTATGCATTCTTATATGTGTTCTGCCGCATTTGCACGGTTCATAAATCAGTGAACACATATCGCGCGTGCGGTATCGGATAAGCGGAAAACCTTCTTTGTTAAGCGTTGTAAACACAAGTTCTCCAAAACTTCCGTCGGGCAAAACCTCGCCTGTCTCTGGGTCAATAATTTCGGCAATGAACATATCTTCGCATATGTGCATGCCTGCCTGGCACTCACATTCGTACGAAACACCCGGACCCATTATTTCTGACAGGCCGTATATGTCATATGCCTTAATATTAAGACCTTTTTCGATAGCTATTCGCATATCCTCTGTCCACGGCTCTGCACCGAAAATGCCGACTCTCAGCTTGAGTTGATCCTTTACTCCCATTTCCTCAATAGTTTCGGAAAGATACATTGCATAGGACGGGGTACAGCACAGAACAGTTGCGCCGAAGTCTATCATGGTCTGAATCTGGTTATGGGTGTTGCCTGCGGAAATCGGAATAACGGTTGCACCGACCCTTTCAGCTCCGTAATGCGCTCCCAAACCACCAGTAAACAGACCATAGCCAAAGGAAACCTGTATAAAATCTTTTGGACCGACGCCGATTGCAGTGAACATTCTTGCAAGGCTGTCTGCCCAATTATCAATATCGTTTTTTGTATATCCGACAACAATTTTTTTGCCGGTAGTTCCGCTTGAAGCGTGAACGCGCACAATATTTTCGAGTGGTTCTGCAAAAAGTCCGTACGGGTAGTAGTCGCGCAAATCCTGCTTATATGAAAACGGAAGTTTTTTAAGGTCGTCTACCGAGTGAATGTCGGACGGTTGTAAGCCTTGGTCGTCCATGCGCTTTCTGAAACATTCAACTTTGTCGTACATTCTGTTTACCTGTTTTATGAGTCTTTCACTTTGCAGCTTTCTCAGCTCTTCACGAGGCATCGATTCAATTTCGGGTTGCCACATTGCCATATTTATACCTCCTTATGTATATGAGTGATTACTTTAAATTATATCCGAGCTCAAATGCTTTTAAATTAACGTCAAGGAATTTCGGCGGTACCGTGGTCGTTATTGTTTCAACCCACTTTTCGTACGGAATGTCGGTTCTTTTTGCCATAACGCCTATGAGTACAACGTTTACCGCCTTGAAGTTTCCGGCTTTTTCAGCCATGGTGAGTGCATCTACCGGAATAACGTCAATTTTTTCGGCAAGCTTGTCTTTTATGTCCGCGGGGTACGAGCATGCGCCTGTGATAACCGGCATAGGTGCGATTTCCTGTGTGTTTACAATCATTTTGCCGCCCTTTTTCAAATATGGCATTGCACGGTATGCCTCGAGCATCTCGAATGCAAGGATTATATCCGCTTCGCCGCGGTCTATTATCGGCGAGTATACCTTGTCGCCGTATTTTACATAGGTAACAACGCTTCCACCCCGCTGGCTCATTCCGTGAACCTCGGAAACCTTTACATCATATCCCTCGTTTATAACCGTGTTGCCTAAAATTCTGCTGGCTAAAAGCGTTCCCTGACCGCCTACGCCGACAATCATAATTTGCTTTGTCATTTTTCAGCCCTCCTTTACTATTGCGTCGAACGGACATACATTTGTGCAAAGTCCGCAGCCGTTGCATTGTGTAAGGTCAATATTAACGCCGTCGCCTTCAGCGGTTATTGCAGGACAGCCGAGTTTCATGCACATTTTACATTTTTTACATTTGTCCGTAACTGTGCAGTGACCTGTATATTTAACCTTTTTAAGGAGAGCACACGGACGCTGCGCAATGATTACCGATGGTTCTTCACGCGCAACCTCTTCCTTTAGAACTTTTTCAAAATTTTCAAGGTCAAACGGATCTGCAACCACAACGTGTTCAACGCCTATGCCCTTGCATAGTGTAATAAGATTCACTTGTTTTGTTTCTTCTCCGCGGATTGTATAGCCGGTGGTGGGGTTATCCTGATGACCGGTCATGCCCGTTATTGAATTGTCAAGAATAATCACGGTGTTGTTGCCTTTGTTGTACACAATGTCAACAAGACCGGTAATTCCGGAATGAATAAAGGTAGAATCTCCGATTACCGACACAAGTTTTTTGTTAAATTCGTCACCACGCGCCTTGGCCATACCGAGAGCGGCAGAAACCGAAGCTCCCATGCATATGGTTGTATCAACGCTTTGCAGCGGAGCAACTGCGCCTAAAGTATAGCATCCTATGTCACCTGAAACGACAAGACCGAGCTTTTTCAAAACATAGAATGTTCCTCTGTGCGGACATCCGGGGCACATAACCGGCGGACGTACCGGGATTGTTTCTTCGATTTCGACAGACGGTGAGGGGGCTTCGCTGAGAATTGCCTTTTTAATCATTGTTGGAGTATATTCTCCGAGCAGTGTGAAGATTCCCTTGCCGATAACCTCAACGCCGAGCGATTTGCAGTGTTCTTCGATAACCGGGTCGAGTTCTTCAATTACATAAAGCTTGTCGACCTTTGCGGCAAAATCTTTTATCAGCTTTTCGGGCATTGGGTATACAAGACCGAGTTTTAGGTAGCTTGCCTTGTCACCAAGTGCTTCCTTTGCGTACATATATGAAATACCGGAGGTTATTACGCCGATTTTTTTAGAGTGCATTTCGACAGTGTTAAGGTTGGTGTTCTCAGCAAATTCCGTAAGTGCGCGAATTCTGTCCTCAACAATAACATGGCGTTTTATGGCATTTCCTGGCATCATAACAAATTTACCGATATTTTTTTCATATGGCTTAAGCTTCACATCTTCTTTTTCGCCTATGTCAACAAGGCTCTGGGAATGTGATACACGGGTAGAAAGCCGTATAAATACCGGAGTATCAAACTCTTCTGAAAGCTCAAATGCCTGTTTGGTAAATTCTTTGCATTCAGAAGAATCCGACGGCTCAAGCATCATTATTTTTGATGCCTTGGCATAGTGACGTGAATCCTGTTCGTTCTGTGATGAATGCATGCCAGGGTCGTCTGCCACGCAGAAAACGAGACCTCCGTTTACACCGGTGTAGCTTACTGTAAATACAGGGTCTGCCATTACGTTAAGCCCGACATGCTTCATGCATGACATACTTCTTGCACCGCCGATGGAAGCACCGATTGCAACTTCTGATGCAACCTTTTCGTTTGGTGCCCATTCCGCGTAAATATCGTCATATTTTACTATACTTTCGGTAATTTCTGTGCTTGGTGTGCCCGGATATGATGCAACCACGCGCACGCCGGCTTCATATGCGCCCTGTGCAACGGCTGCATTGCCCAACATTAGTTTTTTCATAGTTGTTTCCTTTCTTTTTTATTGTTCTATTTCGTTTTCGTGAGCAACTACAGATTTTGCCCCATACATCCCGCGAAGTTTAGGTTTTTCGATTTTTCCAGTAGGATTTCTTGGAACCTCGGCGAATATAATCTTTCTCGGACGCTTATAACGCGGAAGGTCAAGACAAAATTCGTTTACTGCGTCTTCGGTGAGAGTCATGCCATCCTTTACCGATATAATCGCAGCTGCGATTTCACCCAGACGTGCGTCTGGAAGTCCGATAACGGCAACGTCCTTTATTTTATCGTTCTTTCTCAAAAAGTCCTCAATCTGAACCGGATACAGATTTTCGCCGCCGGATATAATTACATCCTTTTTGCGATCGACAAGGTATATAAATCCGTCCTCATCCTCACGCGCCATGTCGCCGGTGAATAGCCATCCGTCTTTAAGAACCTCGTTTGTTGCCTTTTCGTCTTTATAGTAGCATTTCATGACACCGGGTCCCTTGACTGCAAGTTCGCCTACTTCACCCTGCTTTACGGTGCTTTTGTTTTCATCAACGATGCGTGCCTGCCAGCCATAACCCGCCTTGCCTATAGCGCCGACCTTATCAATATTTTCAACTCCAAGATGAACGCAACCCGGTCCGATTGATTCAGAAAGACCGTAGTTTGTGTCATACATATGGTTAGGAAAATGCTCCTTCCAGCGCTTTATAAGGCTTGGCGGAACAGGCTGAGCACCTATATGCATGAGTCGCCACTGTGACAAATCATAGTCGCTAAGATTAATAGCTCCGCTGTCTATTGCGTCCAAAATATCCTGTGCCCATGGAACAAGAAGCCATACTATTGTACAGTGCTCATCCGAAATTGCTTTCAAAATCCATTCGGGTTTTATTCCTTTTAACAGAACCGCTTTTCCACCAACCAAAAAGCTTCCGAACCAGTGCATCTTAGCGCCGGTATGATAGAGAGGCGGAATACACAAAAATACATCGTTCTTTGTCTGCATATGGTGATTCTGCTCGGTCATTGCGGCATGCATAAGGCTTTGATGATTATGTACTATTGCTTTTGGAAAGCCGGTTGTGCCTGAGGAAAAGTAAATTGCCGCCTCGTCCTCATCGGTAAGCTTTATGTCAGGCGCCTTTGATGAGCAGTATGTAACAAGACAGTCATAGCTTTCGGCAAAGGTAGGACAGTCACTGCCGGCATAGAGCCACATTTTGACTCTCGGAACTCTGTCACAAATTTCTTCGACACGTCCGGTAAATTCCGGCCCGAAGATTATTGCGTCGGAATCGGAAAGGTCAAGGCAATACTTTATCTCGGACGCAGTGTAGCGGTAGTTGAGAGGAACAGCAAGCGCACCTGTCTTTAAAATTCCGAAATAAATAGGTAACCATTCAAGACAGTTCATGAGCAGAATGGATACTTTGTCACCCTTTTGTATGCCACGCGACAAAAGCAGATTTGCAAATCTGTTGGCTTTTTTATTAAATTCGCTCCATGTGATTTCGGTGCGGTATGCCTCGTTGGGACTAGATTCTATCAGTGCATATTCCTTCCATGTCATGCGTGTCTGATTTTCGAGCTTTGGATTGATTTCTACCAGAGCGGTATCGTTTGGATAAAAATCAGCATTTTTTTTAAGAATTTCGGTAATTGGCATTTTTTTAATGCTCCTTTTAATTTTTTTGTTTATGCGGGGAATTTTATAATAAAAAAGTCCCCTGTATGCTAAAAATACAGAGGACGGAAAATCCGTGGTACCACCTCAATTTGCCGATACCTCGCGGCAACGGCCTCGTCAGGTACGATTTCATACCCCAGCGCTGTTACGGGCGCATCCCGTTGCAGCCTACTCATTGCTTTTCGGTGCACGGCTCACGGAACGTAATTCGTATATATTCTTTCCATTGTCTTGCAGCAACCGACAACTCTCTCAAGGTTCCGAATATAACTACTGATTTTCCGATCATAGCTTTTAATATTTACATATAAATAAGTATAACATATTTTTTATAAAAGTCAACACTTTTTTGTCGAAATCATTGCATAATAAAGGTATATGTGCTATAATTATAGAAAAAATTTCGGAGGGTTAAAATGATTACAGACAAGAAAAATTTATGGGAAAATACACCGGGAATCTGCGATGAAATTCCTACAATAACCTCATACATACCGGAAAATAAAAAGTCGGATGCAGCAATTGTTATTTTTCCCGGCGGAGGCTATGCAATAAGGGCTGCGCACGAGGGCCAGGGATATGCAGAATTTCTGGCGGAAAACGGTCTCTGTGCATTTGTTGTAGACTACCGTGTGGCGCCGCATAAATTTCCACTTCCGCTCCTCGATGCAAGAAGGGGAGTTAGGACGGTTAGGTATTATGCGGAAAAATACGGAATAGACAAAAATAAAATTGCCGTGATGGGGTCTTCTGCCGGCGGAAACCTTGCAGCCATTACTTCTACATACTATGATAAAATTGATTTTGAAGGCGCAGACGAGATTGACAAAGAGGATTTCATTCCAAATGCTCAGATTTTATGCTATCCTGTAATAGATTTGATTGGTGAATATGCGCACATAGGCTCGACAGAAAATCTTCTCGGAGATCGCATTGACGAAATGGCTGAGAAGTTGTCACCTGCGATTATAGCCAAAAAGGGAACACCACAAACATTTATATGGCATACATTTGCCGATGACTGTGTAAACGTCAATAATACGATAAAATATATAAAAAAGCTTAAAGAAATCGGAACGGACACAGAATGCCACATTTTTTCAAAAGGTGGTCACGGACTTGGACTGGCGCCGGGAGATGATGATGTATCGAAAAATGTAGCTCAATGGGGCGGGCTTCTTTTGAAATGGCTGAAGTTTATCGGATTTTAAATTTTTTTGTAAAAAACTATTGACAAGCCTATGGCGCCGTGCTATAATATCTTCAATTAAAAAATATGGAGAAATCAAAATGTATTCAAGAGAAAATGTCAGTTTAATTAACATTCCCAGCGCTATTGTCCTTCTACTCCTATGCGGTGTAAAACGGAATAGCGCTATTTGTCGTGCTTAGTTGATGAAAGGATATACTTTGGTTTAAACATATTGCTGTAGACTTTCAGGGCTTGCGACCATAGCGGTTGTAAGTCCTATTTTTTATGAAGGATAGATATGATATGCAGAACATTAAGGTTGCAGACGTGACATTAATAGAAAGCGAGAAAACCGCGGCGCTCAATTTCAAGGAAAAAATTGAAGTTGTAAAAGAGATTGACAGGCTTAATGTCAGTATTATTGAAACAGAACTGGTAAGAAACAGAAAAACGTATGTGCTGTTTCTACATACCATTGTACCGCTTGAAAAAAACAGTACGATTTCATGCCCAATTGAGTTGTCTGAGGAATCCGTGGAAATTACGGCGGACGCAATTAAAGGTGCCGAAAAAAAACGACTTCACGTCATGGTTCCGACATCGTCTGTGCAGATGGAATATCTTTGCCATAAAAATTCAAAGGCAATTTTGGAAAACAGCGAAACTCCGGAACAGACGGTAAAAAATCTCAGTGCTTACATAAAACATATTCATATAAAGGACTCGGACGGCAGAGATTCGTACAGCATGGTGGGCGAAGGTTCACTGCTGATTCCGGAAATTATGAATGCACTGCGATCAATCAACTATAACGAATTTATGTCGATTGAGTGGGATCCGGAATGGGACAGCGAAATTTCGGATATGGACATAATTTTCCAGCATTTTGTCAGCTATATGTCACGGTACGAAAACCTTTCTCGCAAAAAGTCGACTTTGTATGAAAACAGAGCCGGAACAGGTAAGGTTGTCTGGAAAAAGGACTCTTTTATCGAAAAGACCTTTTCTCAAGTGCTGGATAAAATGGTAGAGGAATTTCCAGATCAGCTTGCATTCAAGTATACTACACTTGATTATACAAGAACATATTTACAGTTTCGCGATGATGTAGATACATTTGCACGTTCGTTGGTTTCTATGGGGGTTAAGGTCGGAAGCCATGTTGCAATTTGGGCAACCAATGTGCCGCAGTGGTATATAGCATTCTGGGCAACGACCAAAATCGGTGCGGTTTTGGTAACGGTTAATACCGCATATAAAATTCACAAGCCAGAATATCTGATGAAGCAGGCGCATACGCATACGCTTATCATGATAGAGGGTTACCGCGACTCAAATTACAGCGCCATTATGGCAGAGTTGTGTCCAGAATTGGGAAATACCAAAAAAGGCGAACAGCTTCATTCAAGACGTCTGCCGTTTTTGAGAAATATCATAACAGTGGGTTATGAGCAGAAGGGATGCATAACATGGGAAGACGCAATCAGACGTGCGTTCAAGGTGTCTGTGGAAGAAATACGGCGCATGGCTGCCGCGGTAAATATCAACGATGTCTGCAATATGCAGTACACATCAGACACGACAGGCTTCCCAAAGGGTGTTATGCTTACACATTATAACGTTGTAAACAACGGAAAATGTATCGGTGACAGAATGGATTTGTCAACGGCAGACAGATTGATGATTCAAGTTCCCATGTTCCATTGCTTCGGAATGGTTTTGGCAATGCCGAAAATTGAGTGTAAAATCGTTGATCCCGCAACAGGAGAGGATTTGCCGGATAATGTAACCGGAGAATTTGTGGCACGCGGCTATAATATAATGAAGGAATATTATAAAATGCCGGTTGAAACCGCAAATACAATCGATAAAGACGGATGGTTGCACACCGGTGACTTGGCGCTCAGGACACCGGAGGGCAACTACCGCATAACTGGCAGACTTAAAGATAGATTATACGTGGTGGCGAAAATATTTATCCCAAGGAAATTGAGGAATTTATATACAATCATGACAAGGTTCAGGACGTGCAGATAATCGGTGTTCCCGATGAACAGTACGGATAAGAAATTATGGCGTGCATAGTACTTAAAAATGGCAAAACCATGACAGCTAAGAAATGAAGCAGCATATACGCGATCACATGGCAGAGCATAAGATGCCGAAATATATCGACTTTGTTGATGACTTCCCAATGAATGCCGCTGGAAAAATATTAAAGTTCAAAATGCGTGAAGACGCAATGAATAAATTATGTATAAAAAAAGTAGAAGAAATAGTAACGGAGGAGTAAAAAATGGAAATTAAAATTACAAAAACAACAAACCCAAAAACAAAACCGACCGAAAACCTTGGCTTCGGAAAATATTTTTCCGACCATATGTTTATAATGGACTACGAAAAGGGAAAGGGATGGCATGACGCAAGAATAGTACCTTTTGCAGACATTTCAATGAGCCCGGCAGCCACAGTTTTCCACTACGGTGCAGAGGTTTTTGAAGGACTTAAGGCATATAGATGCGCAGACGGCAGCGTTCAGTTGTTCAGACCCATTGAAAATGCAACGAGAATGAATAACTCGGCAGACAGAATCAGACTGCCGCAAATCCCGGTAGATGATACTATTCAGGCAATCAAGCAGTTGGTCGAAATCGATAAGGACTGGGTACCGTCCGGTGCGGGTGAGTCGCTCTATATCAGACCGTTTCTTTTCGGTTCGGATGCTCAGCTGGGACTGCATGAAATCAAGCAGGCTCGCTTTATGATTATCTGTTCACCGAGTGGAAGCTATTATGCTGAGGGAATCAATCCGGTAAAGATTATGATTGAGGATGAAGACGTAAGGGCGGTTCGCGGCGGTACCGGCTACGCAAAGTGCGGCGGTAACTATGCTGCCAGCAATCGTGCCGGCGAAAAAGCAGAAAAACTCGGATTTACGCAGGTTTTGTGGCTTGACGGAGTTGAAAGAAAATACATCGAGGAAGTCGGCGCAATGAACGTTATGATGAAGATTAACGGCGAGGTTGTTACCCCCATGCTGACTGGATCAATTCTTCCGGGAGTTACAAGAAAGTCAATAATTGAGCTGCTGAAATCAAAGGGTTACAAAGTAACCGAAAGAAGAATCAGCGTAGAAGAAATTATAAATGCCCTCGAAAGCGGCGAGCTTGAAGAATTCTGGGGCTGCGGAACGGCGGCTGTGGTTTCACCTGTCGGCGAGCTGTACTATGAGGGCAAAACATATGTTATAAACGACAACAAAATCGGCGAAACAACCCAGATGCTTTATGATACACTGACAGGAATTCAGTGGGGAAGAATTAAAGACGAGTTTGGTTGGACAGTTAATTTAGGAAAATAATTAGACGGGACTTGATACAATGTACAAAATTTTAGACGCGCACTGCCATATATACCCAAGTAAAATTGCAAGAAAAGCGTCAGACGCAACCGGACGCTTTTATGATACAATTTCATTGATGGACGGCACCGTTGACACTTTGGTCAAAGAAGGGAAAAATGCGGGTATTTCGCACTTTATAGTACAGTCGGTCGCAACTTCGCCGAAGCAGGTTTCGAGCATAAACCGCTTTATATCCGAAACGGTAGAAAACAGCGGCGGAACAATGACCGGATTTGGGACGCTGCACCCAGACAGCGAGGATATTGAGGGAGATTTTGAAGAACTGAAAGCTCTCGGCTTGATCGGCGTCAAGCTTCATCCCGATATTCAGGGCTTTAAGATTGATGATTACAGAATGCTGAAAATATATGAGCTGTGCGAGCACGACAAACTTCCGATTTTGATGCATACCGGTGATTCAAGATTTGACTTATCAAATCCAAATAGGCTTGCACCGGTTTTGGATATATATAAAAATCTTGTAATTATAGGAGCGCATTTTGGAGGATATTCTATATGGGACGAGGCCTCGCACAAACTGCACGGCTATGAGAATTTTTATGTTGATACCTCATCATCGCTTTTTGCAATGTCGCCGGATATGGCAAAGAAAATCATCTTTATGTACGGTGTAGAAAAGGTAATGTTCGGAACCGACTATCCGATGTGGAATCCATCGGAAGAGATTGAAAAGTTCATGAAGGTTCCGCTGACTGACTCGGAGAGGCAAACCATTCTCTGGGACAATGCTGCAAAGCTGATAGGATTGAAATAAATCAGCCAAGTTACTGCAAAAAAATAGTGGATTCATTCGTTTTTGCAATGAAGCCACTATTTTTTATTTGTATACAAAAAAGCCTTCTCCGAAAATTTTGTCCGATTCGCTGAATATGATGAATGCATCACTGTCGGCATCGGTTATCATTTTGTGAAAAGCAGGTATCTCGCGGTTTTTCAATGCACAAACCAAAAGCTTTTTGTTTTTACCGGAATATGCTCCCTTGGCGTCAAGCACTGTTACACCTCGGCGGCTGTTCTGAACAATTTTTTTTGAAATCTCCTCGCCTTTTTCCGATATGACAAATGCAAGTTTTGACAAATTCAATTGACCTATTACAAAATCAATAGTGAAGGTGGAAAGAAAAAGAGCAAGTATTCCATAAAGAGTAAGGTCAACTTTGTGAAAAATTAACAGCGACGAAAGAATGATGATTCCGTCGACAATCATAAGCAAACGTCCGATTGGCAGATAGGGATATTTCACTTGAATTAGTCTGCCGACTATGTCAGTTCCGCCGGTGTTGGAATTTTCAATAAAAGCCATTGCAGCGCCGAGTCCAAACAGTACACTTCCGTAGACCGTAGCAAGCAGGATATCGGTTGTGACCGGCGGAAGTACTGAAAAAATTTGAACAAGAACTGACATTAGAAATACAGAATAGAGCGAATTGATTACAAACCGCTTTCCGAGAACTCTGTAGCTTATTAAAAGCAGGAAAATGTTTATAACCAAAAAAACAAGCCCCGGTGGAATTCCTATTTGATATAGTATCGTCGAAATTCCAGAAACGCCGCCGGTTACTATATGATTCGGCAGATAAAAAAGTCCGGTCGAAACCGATACAAGAGTAATTCCGGCGGTGGTTATTATGAATGATTTGATTCTGCCCGACAAAAATATCCCTCCTAAATAAAATCAGCACGCAAAATAGCTGCGTGCCGATCTTTTGTAAAAATTAAGATTTATTTATCCTTAGTGCTTTTTTTAGTATTCGATTTTTTTTCGGGTTCAGCCTTTTTTGCGTCTGCCATTTTTTGTGCGACAGCCAGCTTTTCAGCAGCTGTTTTTACGGCTGTTTCGGCTTTATCCGCTATTTTCTCTGCGGCCTTTTCAACTTTTTTCTCTAGTTTCTTTGCAGCAGGCTTTGCTGATTTTTTCACAGCCTTTTTTACTGTTTTTGCCGAGACGGAAATTTCGGCTGCTTTATCCGCAATCTTTTCAGCGGTTTTTTCAACCTTTTTCTCAGCTTCTTTCACTGCTTTTGCGGCAGTTTTCTTTGCTGCTGATCTTGTCTTTTTTTGCTTGATTGAGTTCAAAAAGTCTATAAGTCTATCCGCATCGCCGCTTATTGTAATTTTGCCTGATGCGGCAGCATCGGCAGCCTTAAGCTTTCCGGTAAGTATTGACGTAAAATCCTTTAGAGCTGTAGTGATAACTGCATTGTTGTCAAAATAATCGTAAGGTTCAACAAACAGTTGATTATCTTTCATTTCAATGTAGAAAATTCCGTTGCAATCATCATCTGTCAAGTTTACTTGAACAGCAAAATGCCCGTCATTTACAGGAACATCGATTTTACCGAAAGTTGTTTTGACTTTGTCAAATGCTTTAAAAAAATCCATACCTTATCACCTTTCTGTTCTATGTATATTTACTTGTCGCATAGACTTAGTATATTCATTATATCACATTTTATCCGCAAAATCCAGTATAATTTTTTTAATATAGAAAATAATTAAATCAAGGAGTGATGCAAATGAATGAAAACAACGAAAATAATGGATCAACTGCACCGGGCGAAGCTGCAGATATAGTTATGACAAAAAATTCTAAAGGATGTATAAAATGCCTGAATATTATTGGTGCAATAGAGGGACATACGCTTTTGCCGTCGCAGAGCAAGACGACTAAATATGAGCACGTTCTGCCGCAATTGGTCGAGGTAGAGGAGGATGAAAATGTGGATGGACTTTTGATTTTACTTAACACTGTAGGCGGTGACGTGGAGGCAGGACTTGCAATTTCGGAGATGATTTCCGGAATGTCAAAGCCAAAGGTTTCACTTGTTCTCGGCGGAGGACATTCAATCGGTGTGCCACTTGCGGTTTCGGCAGATATATCATATATAGCACCGTCCGCTACAATGACTATTCATCCAATGCGCACAACCGGAGTTGTGATAGGTGTTTCGCAGACTTTTGAATATATGCAGAAGATGCAGGACAGAATTATTGATTTTATTGTAAAAAATTCAAATATAGAATATGACACATATAAAAATATGATGCTGACTACAGATGAAATTGCAAATGATGTAGGCAGTGTGCTATTCGGCGAAAAAGCGGTTGAATGCGGTCTGATAGATAGAGTTGGGAGCCTTAAGGACGCTGTTGCGGCGCTCTATGATCTTATCAATGAAAAAAAGTAAGGATAACAGGCATGAAAAGTTTTTTGCGTTTATAATTAATGGGAGCATGAAATGAAAAAGACTTTTGAAGTAAGGGGCATGAGCTGCTCCTCATGTGTAGCGAAAATTCAAAATAAACTAAATAATTCCGCTGGCATAAAAAAAGCTGAGGTTAATTTGATTACCAATTCAATGACCGTAGATTTTGACGAAGAAATAACCGATGCAAAAAAAATAGAAACTTTGGTAAAAAGACTCGGATATGACGTTGCGGAAAAGGGCGAGGACGAAAAAGAAAAAAAACGTGAAATTATGGCGAATGCTGAAGCCGCCAAAATGAAAAAACGGATGATACTGTCATTTGCCTTTCTCGTTCCGCTAATGTATGTTTCGATGGGACATATGGCAAATCTTCCGATGCCCGGATTTCTTTCCGGAAAAAATAATGCGCTGTCTTTTGCATTTATGCAGTTTTTGCTATGTCTTCCGGTTATTGCGGTAAACAAAAAGTTTTTTTCGGGCGGTTTTAAAGCACTTTTTTTGCGCTCACCGAATATGGATAGCCTAATTGCGGTCGGATCGGGAGCATCACTCGCGTACGGAATATTTGAAATTTTCAGAATGAGCTACGGAATGGGGAACGGACAAATGCATTTAGTGGAAAAATACTATATGGATTTGTATTTTGAAACGGCGGCGATGATTCCTGCACTTATAACTCTCGGAAAATTTTTGGAAACTCTGTCAAAAGGCAGAACGAGTGAGGCTATAAACCGTCTTATGAATTTGTCGCCTAAACGTGCGCTGGTGATTAGGGATGGCGAAGAGTTTGAGATAGACGCGGACGAGCTTGCTGTCGGTGATACTGTTGCAGTAAAGCCCGGAATGTCGATTCCTGCCGACGGAAAAATTGTATTCGGCAGCACTGCAGTTGATGAATCCATGCTGACCGGCGAGAGTATTCCGGCTGAGAAGGGAGTTGGAGATCGCGTTACGGCGGCAACGATAAATAAGTCGGGATATATACGGTTTGAAGCCGAAAAAGTTGGTGAAAACACATCATTTTATGAAATAGTGCGACTTGTTGAGGAGACTGCGTCAAAAAAAGCGCCTATTGCAAAGCTGGCAGACAAAACCGCAGGCGTGTTCGTACCGGTGGTAATGGTTATTGCACTTCTGACATTTACTGCATGGCTTGCAATGGGTTACACTTTTGAATCGGCGCTTTCCTTTGGTATATGTGTTTTGGTAATATCCTGTCCGTGTTCGCTGGGGCTTGCAACGCCGGTTGCAATTATGGTAGGAACGGGAGTCGGAGCGGAAAACGGCATTTTGATAAAATCAGGCGAGGCACTTGAAACAGCTCATTCGGTAAACACGGTTGTTTTTGATAAGACCGGAACGATAACAGAAGGGAGACCTGCGGTTTCTGATGTATTCGGTAAAACTCAGAAGCTTGTGAATGCCGCATACGCATTAGAAAAAAACAGCGAACATCCAATTGCCGGAGCAGTTGTGGAATACTGCGAAAAAACGGCTGACAAAAATGTTGCATCAGATAGTTTTGAAGCTATGACAGGTCTGGGAATATGCGGCACAGTTGATGGAGTGAAATACTTTGCTGGCAGTGCGCGGTTTATGCGCGAACACGGACTTATGAATGAGGAATATGAGGATATACATTCAAAACTTTCAAAAGAGGGAAAAACGGCTGTGTTTTTTGCGTCTAAAAAAAGCATTATCGGCGGATTCGGAATTGCCGATAATATAAAGCCGTCCGCAAAAAAAGCGATAGAGACACTTAAAGCCATGCATATTGATGTGATTATGCTGACCGGTGACAACAGAACAGCTGCGAAGGAAATTGCGCGCAAGGTAAGAATACGGCAGGTTATTGCGGAAGTTTTGCCGGCAGACAAGGAAAAGGAGGTCGCAGCGCTTATGAAACGCGGCAAAAAGGTAGCAATGGTCGGCGACGGCGTAAACGACTCTCCCGCACTTGCGGCTGCGGATGTAGGAATGGCGGTAGGAACAGGAGCGGATGTGGCTATAGAAAGCGCGGATATAGTGCTCATGCACAGTGATGTAAACGCAGTCCCGAATGCAATTCGACTTTCGCGCGCGGTGGTCATAAACATCAAGGAAAATCTGTTTTGGGCGTTTTTTTATAATATTATAGGTATTCCGGTTGCAGCAGGCGTTTTGTTTCCGTCGTTCGGGATTAAGCTGAGCCCCATGTTCGGAGCATTGGCAATGAGCCTTTCGAGCGTGTGTGTTGTTGCAAATGCATTGCGTCTTAGAGGTTTTAAAATAAAGAATAATGATGAAAACGGAGAAAGGGGAAAAATTACAATGAAAAGAGTATATATTGACGGAATGAGCTGTATTCACTGTGCGGAAACCGTGAAAAAGGCATTTGCCGAAAACAAAATTGAGGCGGCGGTAAATCTCGACGGTAAATATGCCGACATCGCAAACGGAGATGATGTTAAAATAAAAAAAATTATTGAAGAAGTCGGATATACGGTTACAAAGATAGAATAAAAACAAGAGAGCTCCAAGGTGAGACAATAATTGGAGCACTCGTTTGAATTTCATTCATCCGTTAATTTTTTTCCGTCATGCTCATGCAGAACGTCAAGGTTGTGCATAACCTCGCGGCGCTTTTGACTGCTATACTGTGCATAGTAGCGGTGGGTGACTTCAATGTTTTTGTGCCCCAAAAGCTCGGCAACCATTTTTATGTCAACACCGTCCTCCAAAAGGCGGCAGGCAAAAGTACGGCGCAATGCGTGCGGTCTGGTCTTGTCCGGGTGTGTTATTCCGACTGCAAGACAATAATTTTTCAGCATTTTTTCTATTGCCGCGGTTGTAAGAGCCCTGCCGCCGCGTCCTAAAAACAAAGGCCCTGCATCTCTCGGAGGATCAAAACTGTCCAAATAATCTGCGATTGCATTGTTCACCTGCACCGGCATAAAAATTTCCTGCTGATCTCCGCCCTTGCGAGTTACGATAAAGGATTCCGTTTGAAAATCGACATCTGTGACCCTGAGGTTTGCAAGCTCGCTGACACGGATTCCCGTACCGAGATAGGTAGTAAAAATGGCGATATCGCGCAGTTTCTTATTTTTGTATTCTGTCAGGTTTCTGCCGGTAAAATACTTTTCGCCGTTGTGGATGACGTCTATAAGTCGCAAAGTTTCCTGAGTAGTAAGCGGCTTTTTTATTTTTTGATGAAGTTTTGCAAAATCAACCTTGTCGGTTACGTTTTGGCTGATTTCTTCGGTTTTATAAAGATATATGAACATTCCGCGTACTGCCGAAAGCTTGCGATTTATGCCGAACGGCGAGTTACGGCAAATCCGCTTGATTTTCTTTCCGTATGGTGAAAAATAGGTTGTTTCGTATTCGCGCAGGTATGCCTTGAAGCGAATTAGGTCGCTCGGCGTGACAGCATCCATGTCACTTGTTGTAAAATCCTCATTTTTTTTTATATTCGTAAACTTATATTCGCGCAGATAGTTAAGAAAAACACGTATGTCAAGGCTGTATCCGAGTTGAGTATTTATACTTTCGCCGTTATAGTACTCTTCTATATATGTAAAAACAAAGTCGGGCAGCTCGCTTAAATAATTTCTCAGATAATGTTCTTTTATCATAATTTTTATTCCTCCGTATACCTACAGTATACGGTTTTTTTGTAATTTTTCAATAAAATTTAAAAAATTGTAATAATATTTTTATTTTTACTATAGACTAAACGCAAATATTATAGTAAAATAAAATATGTATATATTGCTAATGGAAAGGAGCGGTTTTATGGCTATTCTTATAAACGGAGAGCTCGGTGAGATTTCGGTTGACAATAATGTTGTTGCTTCTATCGCCGGGGCGGTTGCTTCAAAGTGTTATGGAGTTGTCGGCATGGTGTCAAAAAGCAAAAAAGACGGAGTCATAAGGCTTTTAAAAATGGAAAATATGTCAAGGGGCATAAGTGTGCGCGTGGAGGACAGCGGAATTGTGATAGATATGCACATAGCTGTTGAATACGGAGTGAATATTCACGCTATTTGTGACAGTATTATTCATAATGTCAGATACAAGCTTGAGCATAACACCGGACTTAAGGTGACAAAGGTAAATGTTGCCGTTGAGTCGGTCAGAGTTAAGGAGTAACAAAAAAATGATGAATGGAAAATTGCTTGCGCAGATGTTTATATCCGGTGCAAATAATTTATATAACAACAGAGCAGCTGTTGATGAGCTTAATGTTTTTCCTGTACCTGACGGAGATACGGGAAGCAATATGTCTATGACTGCCTCCGCAATGGCAAAGGCTCTTTCAGAGGTGCAGTCCGATTCCGTCACAAAGGTTGCCGATGTAATGTCCTTTGCAACCCTTAGGGGTGCAAGGGGAAATTCTGGCGTAATTTTGTCGCAGTTTTTCAGAGGAATTTCAAAAAGCCTTAAGGGAAAAACTGAGTGTGAGCCGCACGACCTTGCGCTTGCCTTAAAGATTGGTTCGGATACTGCGTATAACGCAGTTATGAATCCTACCGAGGGTACAATTCTGACTGTTGCAAGAGATGCCGCGGATGCGGCCGTAAGCACGGAAGGAGATATTTTGTCGATTATTGAAAATGCTGCCCAAAAAGGCTATGAAACTCTTAAGAAAACACCGGAGATGCTGCCTGCGCTTAAAACAGCGGGCGTAGTCGATGCAGGCGGACAGGGGTGGCTCTATGTTCTGGACGGAATGCTGTATTTCCTCAAGAACAACGAAATTATCGTAAAGAACATTTCTGAATCTGGAGCAAAAAATCAGGAGGAGCATTCCGTCAAGGCGCAGAGCAAGCTCAAAACCGATAATATTAAATATATGTACTGCACCGAGTTTATTGTTGAAAAAAAAGACAGAAGTGTAAATGTGCTTGCCTTTAAGCAGTCGCTTGAAAAAATCGGTGACAGCATGCTTGTTATAGATGATGATGATATAGTTAAGGTGCATATTCATACAAACAACCCGGGCATTGTGCTTGAAAAGGCGGTAAAGCTCGGTACGATGATAAATATAAAAATTGATAACATGAAACATCAGCATCAGTCACTGATTCAGTCAGCACCGGAAAAAGCGGAAATGCCACATAAAAAGTTCGGATTTGTTGCGGTCTGTGCCGGGGACGGAATTTCGGAAATTTTCAAAGACCTTGGCATTGACAACATAATCGAAGGCGGTCAGACCATGAACCCAAGTACAGAAGATATTCTTGCCGCCTGCGAAAAGATAAATGCCGATATGGTTTTTGTATTCCCGAATAACAAGAATATTATTCTTGCGGCAAATCAGGCAAGGGAAATTTCCAAAAAAAATATAACGGTCATTCCGACAAAGAGTATACCTGCCTGCGTTGCGGCGATGCTTGCATATAATGAAGCAAAGGATGCTGAAAACAACGAAAAAGCTATGAACAAGGCTATCTCAAATGTAAAGTCAGGTCAGATTACCTTTGCGGTAAGAGATACCGAGGTTGACGGTCAGAAAATCAGCAAGGACGATATTCTGGGCATTGCCGAGGGCAAAATAAAATCAGTCGGAAAGAGTGTCAGTGACGTTTTATGCGGCGTGGTCGATGAAATGTATGACGAGGACAGCGAGTTTATAACGCTTTATTACGGCAGCGGCGTGACTGAAGAGGATGCACAAAAAGCAGGTAAGATACTTGAAGAAAAATACGAGGATACAGAGGTTTCAGTAAAATACGGAGGTCAGCCACTTTATTATTACCTTGTATCGGTTGAATAAAAGCTGTAATGGAAGATATCAAGACACTGAACGGAATCGGCAGCCGGCGTGCGACTCTGTTTGAAAAAAAGGGCATCAGATCGGTTGAGGATTTGCTATACTTTTTTCCGCGCACACACGAGGACAGGACAAAGTTTTCAAATATTGCCGCGTGCGTTCCGAGCGAATATGTATGCATACGTGCCAAGATTTTTGCGCCGGTTAAGGAGACAAGAATAAAAAAGAACTTTACGGTTTATTCCGTGACGATTTTTGACGACAGCGGAGCAATGAACGTTGTTTGGTACAACAACCGCTTTGTAAAGGATGCCTTCCGAACCGGCGAAGAATGTATGTTCTACGGCAAAATCGGATTTAACCGTGGCAAAAAGGAGCTGCAGAATCCGGTTTTTGAAAAAGGGAACAGCGGGCGTCAGATAGGCAGAATTGTGCCGGTATATCCGCTGACCGAAGGGCTTACGCAAAAAATGGTGTGTTCTGCTATGGAACAAGCGATTGAGCGCACCGGAAGAATCGCCGAATATATTCCGAAGGAGATACGAAGCAGATATGAAATTGCTGAAATCAATTTTGCCATGCGGAATATTCATTTTCCGGAAAGCTTCGAGAACTACGAAATCGCGCGAAA
This sequence comes from Bacillota bacterium, assembly GCA_029007725.1. Lineage (GTDB taxonomy): Bacteria > Bacillota > Clostridia > UBA1381 > UBA1381 > UBA1738. The sequence goes on from JAQXIJ010000061.1 coordinate 23,697, forward strand.
ACGCTTTGTTTTTGAAGAATTGCTGATACTTCAGTTGGCAATTTTAAACCGCCGCGAAAAAAATTTTGGCGTGAGGGGAGTACGGTTTAAAAATACGAAATGTATTACTGATTTTACCTCTGCACTGCCTTTTGAGCTGACATCGGCACAAAAGCGCGTATTGGGCGAAATATCGGCAGATTTGGAATCGGAACGACCTATGAACAGGCTTGTTCAGGGAGATGTCGGCTCGGGTAAAACGGCGGTTGCCGCGGCAGCGATGTATGCCGCATACAAAAACGGTTATCAGTCGGCAATTATGGCACCTACCGAAATCCTTGCAAATCAGCATTACGAAACCTTTTTACGCTTTTTTAAAGATATGCCGGTGCGGATAGTCCTACTGACCAGTTCCGTTACGAAAAAAAATGATTTGTATGAGGCGATTGAAAGCGGCGATGCAGACATTATTATAGGGACAAATGCCATAATTCAGGAAAAGGTTGAATTTAAAAATCTCGGTTTGGCAGTTACCGATGAGCAGCACCGATTCGGTGTTTCGCAAAGAGCTTGTCTTGTGGCAAAGGGAGAAAATCCAAACGTGCTGATTATGACAGCAACGCCTATTCCGCGTACTCTGTCGCTTATTCTCTACGGCGACCTTGATGTTTCGATGATTGATGAGCTTCCGCCTGGTCGAAAGCCGGTAAGTACTTATGCGGTCGGTGAAAATATGCGCAGACGTGTATACAGTTTTTTGGACAAGCATATAAAAAATGGCTCCCAGGCATATGTCGTGTGTCCTCTGATTGAGGAAAGCGAAAAAAATGATTTGGCGAATGCAAAGGGAATTTTTGACAAACTGGCGGCGATTTTTCCGCAGTATAATATCGGACTTGTGCACGGCAAAATGCGAGCCGCCGAAAAAGACACCATTATGCGGGATTTTGTTGACGGAAAAATAGACATTCTCGTTTCAACAACAGTCATTGAGGTAGGAGTGAATGTGCCGAACAGTAATATTATGATTATAGAAAATGCCGAACGTTTCGGACTTTCGACGCTGCATCAGCTTCGCGGAAGAGTGGGAAGGGGTCAGGATCAGGCATTTTGCATAATGTTTGTCCATTCGGATAACGAAATTACTAAAAAGAGAATGAAGATTATGTGCAGATCAAACGACGGCTTTTATATTTCGGAGGAGGATTTGAAGCTTCGCGGTCCGGGAGACTTTTTTGGGACGCGTCAGCACGGTTTGCCCGAACTGAAAATCGCAAATCTTTTCTGCGATATGGACATTTTGAAATCTGCACAGAAAGCAGCCACTGAAATTGAGTCGGGAGAGTTTTCAAAAAACTGCGATTTGTCAATTTTACGTAAAAAAGTGGATAAGCTTATATGCGATAATATTGTTTTGAACTGAAAATGTTATTAATTTCCACAAAATTTAGGCTAATTTGATAAAAAATATAAAAAAAACAGAAAAGCTGTTGACCTTTTGGCGACAATAAGATACAATATATATGTAGTAGTGTAGTTTGGAGGAGTTTAATGAGGATAATTTCCGGGAGCCGAAAGGGACATAAGCTGGCTGAATTTGGCGGGCAAAGCATCCGACCTACCACAGATAGAGTGAAGGAGTCAATCTTTAATTTGATTCAGAATTTTGTGCCGGCTGCGGTTACGCTTGATCTTTTTGGCGGCAGCGGCGCGCTGACCTTTGAAGCGCTAAGCCGCGGGGCTGAAAGAGGTGTCTGTGTGGATATTTCCCCGGACTCAATAGACGTTATAAATAAAAATGCCGAAAGTCTTAAATTTGACAATCTGACGGTTGTCAGGGCGGACGCGCTGAGCTTTATAAAAAATACAAAGCAGAAATTTTCTATAATATTTCTCGATCCTCCGTACAACAAGGGCTTCATCTCTCCGGTTATAAACGGTATTACTGAGCACGGTCTGCTTGCCGAGGATGGAATCATTGTGCTCGAAAGCGATTTTCCGGATGAGCACGGAGAATTTGACGGATTGAAAATTATAAAGCAAAAAAAATACGGGCGAAGCTATGTTACAATTTACCAAAGAGGGTGACTTATTTGAGAGTTGCAGTATATCCGGGTAGTTTTGACCCAATCACCAACGGTCATCTTGATATAATCAGACGCGCGTCAAAGCTCTACGACCGTCTGATTGTCGGAGTTCTTAACAACATGAACAAAAAGCCGATGTTTACGGCAGAGGAAAGAAAAAGACTGATTGATGAGGTTACAGAGGATATTCCGAATGTGACTTGTGATGTTTTCAGCGGACTTTTGGTTGACTTTGCAAAAAACAACGGTGCGACTGTTATCGTCAAAGGCTTAAGAACTGTGGCGGATTTTGAATATGAGTTTCAGATGGCGCTGCTTAATAAGGCGCTGAATCCGGAATTTGAAACAATGTTTCTTATGACTGACACAAAGTATTCATATATCAGTTCAAGCATGGTCAAAGAAGTTGCAAAATATAACGGTGAACTAAATGGTCTTGTACCGCAGCAAGTTATTTCAAAAATAAAAGAAAAGATGTAGATGGGAGTTTTTAAAATGGAAATTATGCAAATCATCGACATGATGGAAGAAACGATTGACAAGGCACCGACTGTTCCTTTAAGCGGAAAAATTGTTGTTGATAAGGAAGATTTGCTGGACTATATCCAGGAAATGCGACTTGTTTTCCCTGACGAGGTTAAGGAAGCAAAGTGGGTTAAAGAAGAAAGAGAAAGAATCCTTGCCGAGGCAGAATCACGATCTGAAACTATGATAAAAAATGCCGAAGAAAAGGTTAATCAGATGATTGATGAGCACGAAATAACAAAACAGGCATATGAGCAGGCAAACCAGATGGTTAATGAAGCTCAGACAAAGGCTATGGAAATAAAGACAGACTGTGATCAGTATGCGGACGATATTTTGGGCGATGTTGAGCGTCGTCTTGATATGTTGCTCAAAAAGGTGCACGACGACAGAGCATATTTTGAAAATAAGTAAATTCGTATGCTACATAAGATAATTTCGGCTATGCCTGCAAAAAATGCGATTGGTATAGCCTTGTTTACTGTATGTTTTTTTCGAAAATGGAGGGCAAGATGTTATATAAGTCAAACAGTGCTCGTGAAACGATAAATATTGCAAAGGCTTTCGCAAAGGAGCTTAAAGCGGGCGATGTAATCTGCCTTGATGGTGACCTTGGCGCAGGAAAAACTGCGTTTGTGCAAGGCCTGGCGAAAGGATTATGCATTGACGAATATATAAGCAGTCCTACTTTTACGATAGTAAATTGCTATGAGGGCAGACTGCCGCTGTATCATTTTGATGTCTACCGCATAAGCGACAGCGATGAGATGTACGAGGTCGGCTTTGACGAATATGTTTACGGAAACGGTGTTGCTGTTATAGAATGGTCGCAGCTGATTTCCGATATTTTGCCGGAAAAGCGCTTTGATGTGACTATCGGTAAAAATATTGATGTGCATGAGGATTACAGAGAAATCAACATTGAAAAAAGAGGATAGATATGAGAATTTTGGCGGTGGATACATCATCGGCGGTTGCAACAGCGGCGGTTGTTGAGGACGATAAGCTGGTTTGCGAATGCGAGCTGAACAACGGTCTGACACATTCGCAGACAATTTTGCCGATAATTGATGGTGTACTGAAAAAGAGCGGACTTAGTCCGCGAGATATTGACATTTTTGCCGTCGCAAGCGGGCCAGGGTCATTTACCGGCCTCAGAATCGGCGTGACGACTGTAAAGGGACTTGCACACGCGGCAGATAAGCCGGCAGTTGGAGTGAATACGCTGGAGGCAATGGCGTATAATCTTCCGCTTTGCCAATACATTATTTCGCCGATAATGGACGCAAGGCGTGGACAGGTGTACAATGCTTTTTACAAGTTTTCGGATGGAGTGCTGACAACTCTTGAAAAACCGCGAGCGGTATCGCTTGAGGACTGCGCAAAGCAGCTTAAAGAATATAACGAAAAGGTTGTTTTTTTGGGTGACGGAGTTCCTGTGTTTCGGCAGAGGATATCAGAAATTTTGGGTGAATTGGCGCTTTTTGCTCCGCAGAACGTGTGTATGCAGCGGGCAAGCTCTGTTGCGGAGGCAGCAAAAAATAAAAAAACGCTTGGATATGCAGAGCTCGTGCCTAACTATTTCAGAAAATCACAGGCAGAAAGAGAATCAGAGGAAAGAGGTAAAAAATAATGTTAGCAATCGGTTGTGACCATGGAGGTCTTGAACTTAAAAATCACATAATTGCTCATTTGAAGGAACAGGGCATTGAGTGCAAGGATTTTGGAACATATGACGAGAACAGTTGTGACTATCCGGATATTGCGGAAAATGTCTGCGGCGCTATAACCTCGGGCGAATGTGAAAGCGGCATTCTTGTCTGTGGAACCGGCATAGGAATGTCTATTGCCGCAAATAAAATCAAGGGCATAAGAGCGGCACTCTGCACAGATGTGTATTCTGCAAAAATGACGAAGCAGCACAATAATTCAAACGTAATCTGCCTGGGCGGACGCGTTACCGGCAGAGAGCTTGCATTTATGATTGTTGACACATGGATTTCGGAAAAATTTCAAGGCGGTAGACATCAGAACAGAATAGACAAAATTTCCAAACTTGAAAAATAACGTGATAAAGTCCTTAATGGTTGTATTTTTTCATGAATTAAATGTTTGATAATATGAACATGACATCGGGGGCTATAGGGAAAAGCACCGGCCGGGAACACTCAGAGCGTGGGATCACGACAATTCTTGTTACGCTGTTTACCGGATTTCTCATAGGAATGTGAAACGGTGTAAATGTGCTTGTTTAGTGAAAACGAGAACTTATAGACGGTGCGAGACTCTATCTTAAAATATTTTTTTTGTATGCAGGCTTTCTCTGAATATAATTTCGAAAATGCCGTTTTGAGTGCGGTATGTTATACAAAAAGACCGCTTTATTACCCATTTATGGGCTATACCATAACAGCTTCAAGATGACTCGGAAAAATGTTTGTAACGAAAGTTGTCGTAATAAATGGATCGTGCATATTCCGTATAGCGTGTATTTTGAAACAATTTTTCGCTTTATTGTCTGTACGCCGTCTGGTGGACAATTACATAGTTGGCGGAAATCGTATATTTTGCTGTGGCATAAAAAAACTGTTTTCATAAATGAAACGTATTAAAGACTGTCAAAAAAAACAATAAACAATCAGCCGAAGCACAGACTGATTAAAATTAATTACGGAAAGGTTGTGTTTTAATGAACGCAGTACTTGATAATATAAGAACAAGAAGAAGTATAAAAAAATATAAACCGGAGCAGATAAAAAAGGATGATCTTGACGCAATTCTGGAGGCAGGCACATATGCCCCTACAGGAAGAAATTTGCAGTCCCCTATAATTGTTGCGGTTCAGGACAAAGAAACCATTAAAAAGTTGTCGAAAATGAATGCAAAAATTTTAGAAAATGAGAAAATAGACCCGTTTTATGGTGCACCGACTGTTTTGGTTGTTCTTGCGGACAAAAACATTAATACATATATTGAAGACGGAAGTCTTGTAATGGAAAATTTGATGCTTGCGGCACATTCTCTTGGATTGGGTTCGTGCTGGATTCACAGAGCTCGTGAGGAATTTGAAAGCGAGGAAGGAAAAGCTCTGCTAAAAAAATGGGGAGTAAGCGGAAATTATGCCGGAATAGGTCACTGCGTCTTAGGTTATGCGGACATGGAGCCGATCGAAAAACCGCGAAAAGACGGATATATAATAATAGTATGATAATAAGGAGTCAGGTCCGTGACGGTAAAAGAGATAACATCAGCACAAAATCACAAGTACAAATATTTTAAATCGCTTAAAACAAAAAAGACGCGCGATAATAACCGTCAGTATACCGTAGAAGGCATAAAATCGGTGAATGATGCAATAAATGCAGGTGCTGATATTGACTGCGTTATAGTTTCTAATAGCTTCGGCATAGATATTTCGACGGAAACGGTGTATAAGCTTCCGGACGAACTGTTTGCAAGGCTTTGCGATACCGAAACACCGCAGGGGGTTATGGCGGTCATCAATATGCCGCCCAAAAACAAAAAAACGCTGTCACAGGACAAATTGTACCTTTACTGCGATAAAGTTACAGATCCGGGAAATGTGGGGACCATAATAAGAATTTGCGATGCGGCGGACTGTGGACTGCTGCTGTCGCGTGGAACGGCAGATATTTATAACCCCAAAACGGTGCGCGCAAGCATGGGATCGTTTTTTCACACTGAAATAACAGAGAGCATAACTGTTGATGATATTGAAAGCTTCCGTGTGGCAGGGTTTAAAATTATTTGCAGTACACTTTCGGGAAATACGTCGGATTACAGATATGCGGATTATGGCGGCAGCACAATTATAGTTGTTGGAAACGAAGCAAACGGTATTTCGGACGAAATACTGGCACTTGCTGATGTTTGTGTAAAAATTCCCATATGGGGAAAAGCAGAATCACTGAATGTAGGTGTTGCATCTGCACTTTTGGTATATGAAGCACAAAAAAAGCGGAAAACATAATCCGCTTTTTTGTGTATTTGTTTTATTATACGATATATTTTACGTTCTGATAAAATTTCTAATATATTTCGAAAAATGATGATTATAACTGTTCCGATTTGCAATCTTTAGTACCTATAATTTTGTAATAACATTTAATATATGCTGTATTAAATTTGTTGGTACATATGTTGAAAGAACTGAAATTCTTATAATAAACATTTATAAAATAAGTAAAATCCTGTAAGAAACATAATTTTTCTACTTATTTATATGTAAAAATAAAAAAATCTTTGACATTCCGACATTTTTGTAGTAATGTATTTAGTATGGACAAATTTGCGTGGGGGTGAGAAGATGGATAACAGGATGTATTGGATGTGGCTGACTGCCATGAGTGGCATAACTAACGGCGACATAACCGCTTTGTTTGAACGGTTTGACAGCATCGACGATATTTATTCTGCAAAAGATTTTGGTGGAATTTCCGGTATAAAACCGCTGGCTCGGCTAAAACTTAAAGATAAAAGCCTAAAAAAGGCAGAAGCAATGTTGAAATATTCAAAAGAGAAAGACATCAAGATTCTTACCTATGACAGTCCAGAATTTCCAGATTCTCTGCGGTGCATTTCGGATCCGCCTTATGTTTTGTATCTGCGCGGAGAGGTTATGCAGTGGGACAGACTGCTTGCTGTTTCTGTCGTGGGAACGAGAAATTGCACTGACTACGGAATAGCTGCTGCAGACAAGCTGTGTTTTGCGCTTGCTGAAAATGGGGTAACTATTGTGAGCGGCATGGCACGCGGAATTGATACCGAAGCATCAAAGTCTGCAATCAGAGCCGGAAACAAAACGATTGCTGTTATGGGCTGTGGGGTTGATATAGTGTATCCGCCCGAAAATGCGCACTTAATGAATAAAATTATTGAAAACGGGGCGGTTATATCGGAGTATCCTCCGGGGACTCCGCCAAAACCAATGCATTTTCCGAGAAGAAACAGAATAATCAGCGGTCTTTCTCGCGGGATATTGGTCATTGAAGCACCGGAAAAGAGCGGCGCACTGATAACTGCGCGCTTTGGTCTGGAAAACGGCAAAGATATTTTTGCTGTTCCTGGTAGCATTTTCAAGAGCAGCTGTGCCGGTACAAACCGGCTTATTGCGCACGGCGCAAAAGCGGTGTCTGAGGCGAGAGATATTCTTGAGGAATATGTCTATGATATAGAGCGTCTGGGAATTAAAAAACCTGATGCTGTGCAGCACAAAATAAAAAAAACACCGAAAAACAAGGTAAACAACGTGCTTAAAATCACACCGGACGATAAAAAATATGCTAACCTTTCAGAAGATGAAAGGCAGATAATAATGTTATTGATAGAAAGTAATCTGCATATTGATGATATAAAAAGAAAAAGTGGATTTGAGATAGGTAAACTGACAACAATATTGTCCATGCTGGAATTCGGCGGATTTATCCAAAAGATTCCGGGGAACAATTACAGGCTTAATATATGATTAACGGAGGAGTTTTATGGCAAAGAAACTTTTAATAGTGGAATCACCGGCAAAGGCAGGCACTATAAAAAAATATCTTGGAAAGGAATATGAGGTGGCGGCATCTATGGGTCATATCATAGACCTTCCGAAGAGCCAGCTCGGAGTCGATATTGAGCATGGCTTCATGCCTAAATATATTACAATACGAGGCAAGGGCGAGCTTTTGGCAAAGCTTAAGAAGCTTGCCAAGGCAGCAGATGTTGTATATCTTGCAACAGACCCAGACCGCGAGGGAGAAGCAATAAGCTGGCACATGGCAAAGGCGCTTAACATTGATTTGGAGTCGGATTGCCGTGTTACATTTAACGAAATTACAAAAACCGCTGTGAAGGCATCTATTAAAGAGCCACGAAAAATTGACATGAATCTAGTTGACGCGCAGCAGGCAAGAAGAGTTCTTGACAGAATTGTGGGTTATAAAATCAGCCCGATTTTGTGGGAAAAAGTCAAGAAAGGTCTCAGCGCCGGAAGAGTTCAGTCGGTTGCAACGCGGATGATATGTGATCGTGAGGACGAAATCGAGAATTTTACTCCAAAGGAATACTGGACTGTTGAAGCAGAGGTTGCGGATGAAAAATCCAAAAAGAAATTCAACGCAAAATATTTCGGCGAAAATAACAAAGAAACCGAACTCTTGAAAGGAGAGGAAGCCGAAAGGGTTATAAAGGATATAGATAAATTTACGGTAACTGCGGTTAAAAAGAGTGAAATTACGAAAAATCCGCCGCCGCCGTTTACCACAAGTACCCTTCAGCAGGACGCGTCGCGCAAAATTGGATTTTCGACATATAAAACGATGCAGACGGCACAGACACTGTATGAAGGTGTGAATATCGGTGGAAAATTCGGTACAATCGGTCTTATCACATATATGAGAACCGATTCGCTGAGAATTTCCGTCGAAGCTCAGCGCGAAGCTATAGGATATCTTACAGCGGAATATGGAAAAGAATATGTACGTCCGCGTCAGTACAAGGCTAATAAAAACGCGCAGGACGCTCATGAGGCAATTCGTCCGACCAGCATAAATATCACTCCGTCACAGATCCGTGATAAGCTGTCAAACGACCAATTTAAGCTTTACAAACTTATTTGGGAAAGATTTGCGGCTTCACAGATGGCGGCAGCTATATATGATTCAGTCAGCGCGACGCTTAATTCGGGTACACATACCTTTAAGGCAAGCGGTTCTCAGATAAAGTTCAAGGGATATCTGATGGTGTATGAAGAAGGCAGCGATGACAAAAAGGAAAAGATGAAAATGCTTCCGCCAATTGAAAAAGATGAGGTGGCAGAAGTTAAGTCGATAGATTCGATGCAGCACTTTACAAAGCCGCCGGCACGATATTCCGAAGCGGCACTAGTGCACGCTCTTGAAGAAAACGGAATCGGCCGCCCGAGTACCTATGCGCCGACGATAACAACCATTGTTTCGCGCGGATATGTGCGCAGAATTAAAAAGCAGCTTGTTCCAACAGAGCTCGGAATGATAACAACCGATATAATGAAAAAGCATTTCAAGGAAATTGTGGATGTTGAGTTTACTGCCGGCATGGAAAAGGAACTTGATGAGGTTGAAGACGGAAAACTCGGCTGGGTAAGCGTTTTGTCCGGTTTCTATCCGGACTTCAGCAAAAATCTGGAAAAAGCGACTGCAGCCATAGAAAAGGTGAAAATTAAGGACGAGGAATCCGATGTTGTATGTGAAAAATGTGGCAGAAAAATGGTTTATAAAATTAGCAAATTTGGAAAATTTCTGGCTTGCCCGGGATATCCAGAGTGTAAAAATACAAAGACCATACGTAATGAAACAGGAGTTAAGTGCCCGAAATGCGGTGGAGAAATTCTTTCGAAAAAGTCGCGCAAGGGCAAAATCTACTTTGGCTGCGAGAATAATCCGAAGTGTGATTTTATGGTATGGGATACGCCTGTAAAGAACGAAAAATGTCCTCAGTGTGGCGGAGTTTTGCTTAAGAAAAAGGGTAAAAGCGCAAAAATTTACTGTACAAACGAAAACTGTAAATATGAAAGGAAACCGTCAAAATGAGAGTAAAGGTAATCGGAGCGGGACTTGCAGGATGCGAAGCTACATGGCAGCTTGTAAGACAGGGGATTGAGGTTGAGCTTTGTGAAATGAAGCCGCAAAAATATTCGCCTGCGCATCACAGCGAAGGCTTTTGCGAACTGGTGTGTTCAAACTCACTGAAGGCGGACAGAATAGAAAATGCCTGCGGACTTTTAAAAGAAGAAATGCGTCTTTTTGATTCGGTGATAATGCAGGCGGCGGACGTTGCACGCGTGCCGGCAGGCGGTGCACTGGCCGTGGACAGGGACGTTTTTTCGGACTATGTCACAAAGATGATAAAAAGTAATCCTTTGGTTACTGTGAAAACCGGTGAGGTTAGCAAAATCGATACAGATGAATATACGATTGTTGCAACCGGACCGCTTACTTCAAAAAGCCTTTCGAAGGAAATTGCAAAGCTCACCGGAAGTGAGGGACTTTACTTTTATGACGCTGCTGCACCAATAGTGTCGAAGGACAGCATTAATATGGAAAGAGTATTTTATGGCGCGAGGTATGGGCGCGGTACCGCAGATTATATAAACTGCCCCATGACAAGAGATGAGTATAGCGCGTTTTATAACGAGCTTATAAATGCCGAAACAACGACGCTTAAAGAATTTGAAAACAAAAAGGTTTTTGAAGGCTGTATGCCGGTAGAGGTCATGGCAAAGCGCGGAGAACGAACATTGCTTTTTGGACCGTTAAAGCCGGTCGGACTGATTAATCCACAAACCGGAAAGGATGATTTTTATGCCGTAGTTCAGTTGCGTCAGGACAATAAGGAAGCATCGCTTTATAATTTAGTTGGCTTTCAGACAAATCTGAAATGGGGCGAGCAAAAACGCGTGTTTTCTAAGATATCCGGGCTCGAAAACGCGGAGTTTGTTCGTTATGGTGTAATGCACCGCAACACGTATATCGACGCACCGAGGGTGATCAACAGATTCTATCAGATGAAAAAATATCCTAAAGTTTTTTTTGCGGGGCAGATTACCGGAGTTGAGGGATATGTGGAATCTGCTTCCTCTGGAGTTTTGGCGGGATATAATATGGCGCGTATGATGTTGGGAAAGACCATGACAGAACCGAGTTCAAAAACGGCAATCGGCGCGCTTCCGCTGTATATTTCAAATGAATCAATTGAAAAACTGCAACCGATGAACGCAAACTTCGGAATTATAGATTCGCTCGAAAAACGAGTGCGGAACAAACAGGAGCGATACAGGATTATTGCGGAAAATGCTTTGGATATTGTAAAAAGCAAGGTGGATTCTGATGAATAAGCTTAATAAAGATGAAATAACAATGCTTAAAATTGCGGTGGCTACGGTGCTTTCTACACTGATTTTGTTTTTTATCATTCACCCGTATGCAAACAGACAGACAGTGCAGAACGAGGAGCAGACAACCATAAATTCCGACGGAGAAGAGATAAAAAAACCGATTTTCACATATTATGTTACATCAGCCGACTTAAAGGACAAGGAAATTAAAGCTTGCCTTGAAAGGCTGACCGAGGAATATGGCACAAGGGTGGTTTTTGAAATAAAAAACGTCAGTGAAAATAGAAAGCTGCTTGACGAATATCCTGTAAAGGATCGTACGCCTGCACTAATAATGCAGGACCGAAACGGAAATGTTTCGGATATATTGTTTAAAACCGCAGAATACAAAAATTTAAAAGAGTCACTGGAACGGGTTTTGGAAAATTAAAAAAAGGGGTATCATATGGATTATAGAGAATATACAATAAATAAAATTGCTGAGGCAGCGGGTCTTGAAAAAAGCATTATTACGGCTACGATTGAAATTCCACCGGAGCAAAAGTTGGGTGATTTGGCTTTTCCATGCTTCGTATTAGCAAAAGTACTGCGCAAAGCTCCGCCGGTTATTGCCAAGGAGCTGGCGGAAAAATTTTCGGCTGACGAACATATAGCAAAAGCAGAAGCTGTAGGCGGATATTTGAATTTTTTCTATAACAGGGAGGACTTTACAAAAAATGTAATAAACGAAGTAAATACTAAAAAGGGAGACTTCGGAAAATCAGACATAGGCAGTGGAAAGACAGTTCTTGTTGAATTTTCTTCACCGAATATTGCAAAGCCGTTCCACATTGGACATCTGTTTTCTACAGCTGTCGGCAATTCTCTAGAAAGAATATATAGACAGCTTGGATATGATACAGTAAAAATAAATCATCTGGGTGATTGGGGCACACAATTCGGAAAGCTCATCTGTGCATATAAAAAATGGGGAGACAAGGAAGCAATTGAAAAGAACCCGATAAACGAGCTGCTCAAGATATATGTAAAATTCCATGAAGAGGCAGAAAAAAATCCTGAGTTGGAGGATGAGGCAAGAGAATATTTTAAAAAGCTGGAAAACGGTGACAAGGAGGAAACCGAGTTGTGGCAGCATTTCCGAGATTTAAGCCTCGTCGAATTTAAACGTGTATATGATATGCTGGGCGTCAGCTTCGATTCATATGCGGGTGAGAGCTTCTATACAGACAAAATGTCCGAAATAGTAGATATTTTGCGTGAGAAAAATCTACTTGTTGAAAGCGATGGCGCACAGGTCGTTGATTTGTCCGAACTGAATGTTCCGCCATGTATAATTTTGAAATCAGACGGTGCAACAATTTATGCAACGCGTGATATTGCAGCGGCGCTTTATCGTCACAGAACATATAATTTTTATAAGAACATATACGTTGTAGGAACACCGCAGGCACTACATTTTAAGCAGATTTTTGCGGTTATGAAAAAGGCAGGCTGGGACTGGGCGGACGACTGCGTTCATGTAGGCTTCGGATTGGTTAAATTCCCTGACAAAAAGTTGTCTACACGGCATGGTGACGTGGTATTTTTAGAAGATGTTCTGAAGGAATCAGTTCAAAAAACCTATGATATCATTGCGGAAAACAGTCCGGAAATGGAAAACAAGCAAGAAGTTGCACAAAAGATAGGCATAGGAGCAATTTTGTATACCTTTCTAAAAAATTCGCGTGAAAAGGATATTGTATTCAGTTGGGACAGTATGCTTGACTTTGAGGGGGAATCTGCGCCGTATGTACAGTACAGTTATGCACGCGGGAAGAGCATTTTAAGACGCAGCGGCGAATGCGATTTTGATGGAGCGGACTTTTCTGCAGTTACATCTGATGACGAATATGCGCTTGTGTCGCAACTGAATGAATTTGGAACGGCTGTTGCAGACGCAGCGGACAAAAACGAGCCGTTTTATGTGAACCGGTATGTCACTAATCTCGCACGATTGTTTAATAAATTCTATAACAGCTGTCCTATTTTGAAGGAGAATGTTGCACCGGAGGTTAAAAAGGCACGTCTGGCAATAGTAAGCGCAACCTGCGAGGTTATACATTCGGCACTGGGACTTTTGGGCATAGAAACAGTGGAAAGTATGTAATGGGGGGTTGATGATGGAAAGCAGAGTAGCCGTTATAGGCATAGTGGTTGAAAATTTCGATTCGGTGGAGAAACTTAATATGCTGCTGCATGAGTATTCGGCATATATTATAGCCAGAATGGGAATACCATATAAAAAGCGCAAAGTTTCGATTATAAGTGTTGCAATTGACGCACCGAACGATGTTATAAGCGCGCTTTCCGGAAAGATTGGAAGGCTTGACGGAATTACTTCAAAGACGCTGTATGCGAAACTGTAGGATGATAAATAGGAAACATAACAATGAAAGAAACGATTTATACAATTCCGGTAAATGAGGCTTTTGAGCAGAACTGCAAATGTCCATTGTGCTTTCTTGAAGAAAAGCTTGAGGCCGAGGCGGTGGAATATGCGCTTGGACCCGCAATGATGGAGCCGGATTGCCGCGAAATTTCAAATAAAAAGGGCTATTGCAACAAGCATTTTGAAATGATGTACAGACAGCCGAATAAGCTACCGCTTGCACTTGTTTTGGATACGCACCTTGAATATGTAAGAAAAATGATTGAGCAAACAGAACTTAAGCCACAGAAAAAAAGACTTTTTAAATCTAAAGACACCATAGAAAAAACGAGTTTGCAGCCGATTATTGACTCTTGCATGATATGTGAGAAAATAGAGCATACAATGTCACGCTATTATGACGTTCTTTTGCTGATGTGGAAAAATGATGATGAGTTTAAAACAAAATTTGAGACTTCAAGCGGTTTTTGTCTGCCGCATTTTGAAAAGATGTATAAAATTTGCGATAGTGATGCTTTTGCGCACGCGCTGTTTAAAAAGGAACTCTGTGTACTTGAGGATCTGCAGCATGATATACACAAGTTTACCCTGAAATTTGATTACCGAAACAAGGATATGGAGTGGGGGAATGCAAAGGATGCCCCAATACGCACGGTTGAAAAGCTAGCAGGATATATAAATAATAAAGACTGATGTTATGAAAAAAGCACGGTGCATAAACACTGTGCTTTTTTGACTATGCTGATAAACTCAAAATCATTCGTTCCAGTTCTTTTGCGGCAACGCTTAATGGCTGGTATTTTCTTTTTATAAGACAAATGCTTCTGGAAGGGATTTTTTCAATAAGTTCGACTATTCGCACATTGTCCGACGGATGTATAAATTCGCGTGGAACAAATCCGATGCCGAGGTTTGCTTCTACCATAGGCAAAATTTGGTCAGCAGTGAAGGCTTCGATGTCGGGACGATATACAAGACCGTAGCTTGAAAAAAATTCTGAATAAAATTCAAAAGATTTTGTGTCGGAGCCGAGGGAAATAAGCGGATAGTTTTTAAAATCTGCAAGTGAAACCTTCTTACCTATAAGAGCGGTGAAATCCGGCGGACAGATAGCTGTTTCGTGTATGTGTTTTATATTAGTTTGAACGAGGGAGGCAGAAACAGATGTAGGAGTGGTAATTACTGCAAAATCCGCGACACCCTCATTTATAGCACACATCGCCTGTGGCGTTGAATAATTGCTGATTCTGAGCTTTATTTTAGGATAAAGCATCCGGTATTTTTTTAGAACTGGCAACAGCAAACACCGCAGTGCAACTTCGCTTGCTGCAACAAAAACCGTGCCGCTTGCGAGATTTGTGCTATTAGTAATTTCTGCTTCTGCTGCCTCAATATGCTCAAAGGCAATGCGGACGTGACTGTACAGTTTTTCGCCTTCAATAGTCAGCTTCATGCCGCGGTTTGTCCGTGAAAAAAGCGGACAGCCGAGCTGACTTTCAAGATTTTTTATGGTTCGTGTAAGATTCGGCTGATTATTCAGCAAAAACTTGGCAGCATGGGATATACTTCCATATTTCGCCACATAATAGAACACTCTGTAATAGTCATAGCTTATATTCATATAAAAACTCCAATATATTATAATGATATTGTTAATATGCGTATTATAATTTTTACACATATAGTTAATAGTATTATAATATTAAAGATATCAAATGTTAATATTGCAATTTGTATTATTCTGCCATAGTAGGGTATGTTTTCTATTGTCCGTTTTACTGGTTCTGTTCATTCTTTACTAATTGAGGAATATTATTTTTTAGTTGAGACGTGCTTCTATTATATTCGCAAGGTAGCGAGCTTTTTGTGTAATTATATCCTGATTTTCGCCTTCGATCATTACACGTACGCAAGGCTCTGTGCCTGAAGCTCGAACCAAAACGCGGCCTTTTCCGGCAAATTCATCTTCAAGATGCTGAATCTCGTCAATGATTACCGGATCACTTGTATAATTCTTCTTTTTCTTGTTTGATACTTTTGCATTGACAATGCATTGCGGCATTGTTTCATATATTTTTGCAAGATCAGACATTTTCTTGCCCGAGAGTTTAAGAATTTTCAAAAGATTAAGAGCAGAAACAAGTCCGTCACCTGTAGTGTTGTGGTTAAGGAAGATGATGTGACCGGAAGCCTCTCCGCCGAGGCTATAGCCGGATTTAAGCATTTCCTCAAGTACATATCTGTCGCCTACGGCCGTCTGAACGGTATTTATGCCAAGTTCTTCGGCTTTTAAGATAAGTCCGAGATTTGACATAACCGTAACAACAAGGGTGTCCTTTCTGAGCATTCCCTGTGATTTTAGATAATTTGCACAGATAAGCATAACCTTGTCCCCATCGATAACGTTTCCGAGCTCGTCAATTACCATAAGTCTGTCGGCGTCACCGTCGAAAGAAAGACCAATGTCGACATTGATATTCTTTACATAATTGCTGAAATCAGAGGTATGCGTTGAACCACAGTTAAGATTAACGTTGGTGCCATTGGGGTGGTTATGCACCACAAATGCTTCGCCGCCAAGCGCAGAAATTACGCGCGGAGCCGTTTTGTAGCTTGCACCATTTGCGCAGTCTATCGCAATGCGCATGTCGTTTAGATCGCAGTCAATTACATTTTTTGCAAATTCAGTATAGTCCTCAACCGCCGTTTCGCAGTGTTTTACCGTTCCAACGTCATCTCCTGTGGGCATATCAATTTCTTCGGCATTGTCAAGGATAATTGCTTCAATTCTTTCTTCAATTGTGTCGCTGAGCTTATAGCCGTTTGAATTAAATATTTTTATTCCGTTGTATTCGGCGGAATTGTGCGAAGCGGAAATCATAATTCCTGCCTCGGCTTCATATTTTCTTGTAAGATAGGCAACTGCAGGTGTCGGAATTATGCCGAGCGTGACAACCTGTGCGCCGACAGAGCAAAGCCCTGCAGCGAGTGCGGATTCAAGCATATCGCAGGATATACGCGTATCCTTCCCGATAAGAATTTTTGGTTTTCTGTGGCACTCTTCGGTGAGTACAAATGCGGCTGCCTGACCGATTTTAAATGCAATTTCGCAGGTTAGTTCTTGATTTGCAACGCCTCTTGCGCCGTCTGTTCCGAATAATCTTCCCATATTTTCCTCCAAAAAGTATTTTTATTCAACCGTAACCGATTTTGCAAGGTTTCTCGGCTTATCTACATCAAATCCTTTTGCCGTGCATACATGGTAAGCCAAAAGCTGCAACGGTATGATTGCAGGAAGCGGAGCTAAAATCGGATTGATTTTCGGCAGCTCAATGATTTCATTATAAGCTGAGGTGTCCGAAAGGCATGATGTAAAGCCGACTGTATGTGCTCCCCTTGCCGTAACCTCCTTTACGTTGCTGTTTAGCTTGTTGCTTATATCGGGATTGGTGCAGATGGAAATAACAACCGTACCATCCTCGATAAGTGCTATAGGACCGTGCTTAAGCTCACCGCTTGCATAGGCGTCGGAATGAATATATGATATTTCCTTTAATTTCAGTGATGCCTCCATTGCAACAAAGTAGTCAAGACCTCTGCCAAGGAAATATACATCGTGTTCTTTTGCAATTTTTTTCGAAAGAGCTTTAATCTTTTCATCAAGTGCTATTGCTTCGTTTATCGCACCGTCAAGATTCAAAAGCTGATTTTTCAACTCGTCAAGCACAGGTGCTACTGTAGTTTTTTTAAGTTCCGCAAGGTGAATTGCAAAAAGGTAAAAAGCAACAAGCTGTGTTGTGTAGGCTTTTGTTGAGGCAACTGCGATTTCAGGACCGGCATAAGTGTAGAACACATAGTCCGCCTCGCGTGCGATGGAAGAACCAACCACATTTGTTATTGCATATACCTTGTTGCACTCTTTTTTTGCCATTCTCAAAACGGCGAGGGTGTCGGCTGTTTCGCCGGATTGGCTTACGACAAGAACTGCCGTGTGCTCGTTTATGAGCGGTTCGCCGTAGCGGAATTCAGAAGCAAGGCAAACTTCACACGGAATTTTTGCAAGGGTTTCGATAGCTTTTTTGCCGACAAGACCGGCATGGTATGCTGTACCGCAGGCAACTATATACAGTTTTTCAATTTTGTCGCTGAATTCTATATTATCCAAATTAAGGTTAAGATTCTTGTCGAGTCTGCCTCTTAAAGTATTCCTAATTGCCTGTGGCTGTTCATGAATTTCTTTAAGCATAAAGTGTTCATAACCTTCTTTTTGCGACGCCTGCGCAGAAAACTGCACTTTGTAGACCTCTTTTTTTATAGGTGCCGAATTTGTGTCACAGATAGAAACGCCGTCCTTCTTCAGCACGACGAATTCGTTATCGTTTAATAAATAAACGTCCTTGGTTTCCGATAAAATCGCAGGAATATCCGACGCAATGAAATTACCGTCTTTTCCCAGACCCACGATAAGCGGACTATCCTTTCGTACTGCAATGATTTTGTCGGGCTCATACGAGCATACTACACCCAGTGCATAGCTTCCGTCCAATTTTTTTGCTGCTTTTTGTACAGCGGAAAGAAGGTCACCGTCATAGTAATAGTCAATAAGGTGTGGGATAACTTCGGTATCCGTTTCCGATACGAATACATATCCTTTATCTTTAAGAAAAGCTTTCAGTGCTTCGTGATTTTCGATGATTCCGTTATGAACGACAGCGATAGTTCCGCTTTCATTTGTATGCGGATGCGAATTTTTAACAGAAGGTACTCCGTGTGTTGCCCAGCGTGTATGACCAATACCAAGATTACCTTTGGCCGGTGATTTGGAAAGGACCTCGCGCAGTACAGACAGTCTGCCTTTTTCCTTGGCAACACGCAGCTTTTCTCCGTCAAAAACCGCTATGCCGGCAGAGTCGTAGCCTCTGTATTCAAGACTTTCAAGTCCGTTTAAAAGTAATTCCGTTGCATTTTTTGCTCCGATATAACCAACTATTCCACACATGATTATTCTCCTTATAACAAAAGAACGCAGGAAACTACAATATCATAAATGATACTGCAGCTCGCATACAGTTCATTTGTGACATTTTTAATATTAAATTTATCATTGCATAATTCCTTGTTTACAGATTACTCCATTGCTTTGAGAATTATGCTTTCGACATGACTGCCGTGGGACATCCGCCGATAAATTCGATACTCCCCATCCTCGTCAACCGGTGTCATCAGCTGGTTCTGGCGCTTCTTTTTATCGATAAAACTGCCCAATATCCTTTCATAATATTTTGATGACAAAACAGTTTTATATTATTATACACACAAATGAAAAAAAAGTCAATGAATTTATGCAGCTTATTACATAAATACAAAAATCCCGCTTTTATAAGCGGAATTCAGACTGTCAAAAAAGTAAGTAAACCACAATAAGTGACATTATCTGTAAAAAGAAAAAGTCT
Source organism: Bacillota bacterium (assembly GCA_029007725.1). Lineage (GTDB taxonomy): Bacteria > Bacillota > Clostridia > UBA1381 > UBA1381 > UBA1738. The sequence goes on from JAQXIJ010000061.1 coordinate 43,047, forward strand.
TTGCCTGTCTGCTTTTTACGGCAGCAATGAAGTCTTCTTCATTTGAAAATGGTTCTTCGGCTGACATTCCGGCAAGATGTATCTGATTGCTTCCGATATGGTTGTCGCTGCCAGCTGTTTTTAAAAGTCCGTATTCGTCAGCGAACATAAGCGCCATTTTGTTTTCGAGTTCTGCTCGATTGGCATTTATAACTTCAACGCCGTCGATACATTCGGGAAAAAGTCGTATGTGGTCAATATAATCCGCTTGACGGTACGGATGTGCTTGAATTACCAGAGCACCGTTTTCCCTGAAAAAATTCAACTCATCGCTCTTTTTCATCTGCATTATCTGCGGATTTTTCAAAAACCATTTTTTGTCAAGACCATAGACCAAAAAATCTGTGCCCTTGTATGATGATTCTATTCCGAAAAACACCTTCAAGCCTATTTCATTTCCGATTTTAACACCCTTTTCGTAGTCGGAAAAATAAAATTCAATCTTCTGTTCATACGGTAGAGAAGAATCCGTATTTATATTTCCATCAAGAAAATGATTAGTTATAAAAACTCCGTCATAGCCGCAGCTTTTGTAGAAAGCAAGAGTTTCCCCGACAGAAGCCTGAGCACACTTGCTGACCGGCGAGGTATGGAGATGAGTTTCATATTTGTACATTATAATCACACCTTTCACTTTTATTATTATAGTATTGGTATGTAGTGTTGTCAATATAAATTTGATTCAAAATTTTCCTTGACAAATACCCCATATGGATATATATTTAAAATACCTATATGGGGTATATTGGAGGTGTAAGATTGGAAGAAAATAAGTTCTGCTGCCCGTGCGAAAAGCGCACAATGCGTTCGGATGAACAAAAAAAACTGCTATTGAATCGACTTAAGCGCATTGAAGGACAGGTGCGCGGCATACAAGCTATGATTGAACGCGATGCATACTGTAACGATGTTTTGATACAGTCGGCGGCGGTTAGTGCAGCGATTAATGCGTTTAATAAAGAAATTTTGGCAAGTCATATACACGGCTGTGTTGTTCGTGATATACGTGCTGGAAAAGACGAGGTTGTGGACGAGCTTGTTGCAACCATTCAAAAGCTTATGAAGTGACGGAGGAGACGAATATGGAACAGTATACTGTTTCGGGAATGAGCTGTGCAGCATGCTCTGCGCGAGTGGAAAATGAGGTCAAAAAGGTTGATGGTGTTACCTCATGCTCAGTAAATTTTTTGACAAATTCCATGGCAGTAGAGGGCAATGCTGACAGCAAAAGCATAATAAATGCGGTTAAAAAAGCAGGCTATACGGCGTCGCTAAAAGGCGCGCATAGCAGTACGGAAAATTCCGTGCAAGCAGCATTTGAGGACCAAGAAACGCCAAGATTAAAGAAACGCCTTCTTGCATCATGCGTATTCTTAGTAATACTTATGTATTTTTCTATGGGACATATGATGTTTAGTCTGCCGCTGCCGCCGTGGTTTAACGGTAATCATGTGGCGGTGGGGATTGTACAGCTTTTGCTAACAGTAATTATTATGGTAATCAATCAGAAATTTTTCATAAATGGATTTGTGAGTCTGTGGCACAGATCACCAAACATGGATACGTTGGTCGCGCTTGGCTCATCTGCTTCCTTTGTATGGAGCGTATATGCACTGTTATCAATGACAGAAGCACAGATGGCAGGGGACAGTAGTGCAGTTATGCAGTATATGGACGAATTTTATTTTGAATCGGCAGCAATGATACTGACATTTGTAACGGTTGGGAAAATGCTTGAGGAAATGTCAAAGGGAAAAACAACCGATGCACTGAAAGGCCTGATGAAACTTGCACCGCAGACAGCTGTACTTGTCCGTGACGGAAAGGAGATAACAGTACCTATTGAACAGGTAAAAAAAGGCGATGTGTTCGTTGTGCGCCCCGGTGAAAATATTCCTGTTGACGGTGTGGTGATTTACGGAAGCAGTGCAGTAGACGAGGCGGCGCTTACCGGTGAGAGCATACCGGTTGATAAGGAGCCTGGTGACAGCGTTTCGGCTGCTACCGTAAACCGCTCGGGATTTATGCGCTGTGAGGCTTCTCGCGTTGGTACGGACACCACTCTGTCGCAGATTATAAAAATTGTGAGCGACGCGTCCGCAACAAAGGCACCGGCGTCAAAGGTTGCGGATAAGTTTGCCGGATTTTTCGTTCCGGCGGTTATTGCGATTGCTGCGGCAACTCTGATTGTATGGCTGCTGATAGGAAAAGAGATAGGATTTGCACTGACACGAAGCATTTCTGTCCTTGTTATAAGCTGTCCGTGCGCTTTGGGACTTGCAACGCCTGTTGCGGTAATGGTAGGCAGCGGAATCGGTGCTAAAAACGGAATTTTGTTTAAAACCGCAGTGACTCTTGAAAATGCAGGAAAGGTAGAGATTGTTGCCATTGACAAAACGGGAACAATTACCGAGGGAAAGCCCGAGGTGACTGATATTGTTCCAGCTCGAGGCTTTGACAACGACGGCCTTTTGCAGCTTGCTGTATCACTGGAGGCAAAGAGTGAACATCCGCTTGCACGGGCTGTTATGAAAAAGGGCGCAGAGCTTGGAATAAGCCCTCAGGATGTTTCGAATTTTTCGGTTATGCCGGGTAACGGTCTTGCGGCAACAGTTGGCAGAAACAAACTGTTTGGCGGTAGTGTGAAATTTATAGGTGAAAAGGCAAAGATTCCACCCGATATACAAGCTCGTGTCGAAGATCTTTCGCACGAGGGAAAAACTCCGATGCTGTTTATGCATAACCAAAGCTTTGCCGGAATAATTGCTGTTACTGATACAATAAAGTCAGACAGTCAGCAGGCTATACGGGAACTGCGAAATATGGGCATAAGAGTAATAATGCTGACCGGTGATAATGAGCAGACGGCAAAAGAGGTAGGAAAGTTTGCCGGTATTGACGAAGTAATCTCAGGCGTCTTACCTAACGAAAAGGAAAGTGTTATCAGGACGCTTAAAAGTCAAGGCAAAATCGCAATGGTGGGCGACGGCATCAACGATGCCCCATCGCTCGCTCGCGCGGATGTTGGAATAGCAATAGGAGCAGGCTCAGATATAGCGGTCGACACTGCGGATATTGTGCTTATGAAAAGCAGACTTTCGGATGTTCCGGCGGCAATACGTTTAAGCCGCGCAACGCTTCGGAATATTAATGAAAATCTTTTCTGGGCATTTATATACAACGTTATCGGAATACCGCTTGCGGCAGGATGCTATATGGGAATAGGGCTCACTCTTAATCCGATGTTCGGCGCAGCGGCAATGAGTCTGTCAAGCTTCTGTGTTGTTTCAAACGCACTGCGGCTTAATTTTTTCAAAATTTATTCGTTGGCACATGACAGAAAAATCAGGCACGGAAAAATCCGAAAGATGCCGGATAAAACAAAGACTATGCGGATAAAAGGCATGATGTGCGGTCATTGCGAAATGAGAGTAAAAACGGCACTTGAGGCTTTGCCAAATGTGGAGTCAGCGCAGGTAAATCATAAAAACGGAACAGCTGTTGTTTTGCTAAAATGTACCGCGGAAAATTCAGTACTGAAGGCCACGGTTGAATCCGAGGGCTATAAAGTTACTAAAATAAAATGAAAAGGAGATATAAAAAATGACAAAAACAACATTAAAAATTGATGGAATGATGTGTGGAATGTGCGAGGAACATGTTAATGACGCAATATGCGGAGCATTTGAGGTAGATAAGGTTACATCTTCACATTTAAGCGGAGAAACGGTTATTATAAGCAAAAGACCACTAGACAAGGCAAAGCTTGATAAAACCGTAAAGGAAGCTGGTTATACTTTGGTGGGCATAACCGGTGAACCATATACAAAAGGAGGACGTTTTTCCTTCTTAAAAAAAATAAGCGACAGCAGCCTGCATGGTACTGCAGGCATTATAAAAACTTGTTGGAATTTCATACAACACCGTTTCTTCTTTTTCAGCGTAGCGAACTATTTTAATAAAATAAAACAGACAAACTAAGAACAAAGCTTGCCTGTTATGAAAAATCTAAATAAAACTCCGATGCGGAAAACAAACCATCGAAAAATATCCATGTCGCAAGGCACATAACCGTGAAAAGTTGGAACAGTATAGCGGGTGACCGATTTTTCTATTTCAATAAAAAATCGGAACAAGCAAAACTTGTCCCGATGTGGCGCGCCTGACTGGATTCGAACCAGCGACACATAGCGTCGGAGGCTATTGCTCTATCCAACTGAGCTACAAGCGCATAAATATATTATATCAAAAAAAAATGAATATGTCAATTTGATTATGTAAAAAAACTGTATTAAAAATGAAATAATTTCTTTGTTGATTTTTTTGAAATAGGATATATAATAAGAATATAATAGGGATATTTTACACGAAATTAGAGGTGTTTTGATGGAATTGCTTGCACCGGCAGGCAGCTTTGACGCGCTTAGAGCGGCCGTACAAAGCGGAGCTGACGCTGTATACATAGGAGGAAGTGAATTTTCGGCACGCCGAAGCGCAGATAATTTTACGACTGACGAAATTAAAGAAGCGGCTGATTATTGCCATATACGCGGTGTAAAGCTCCATGTTGCTGCGAATATTTTAATAAAAGAAAAGGAAACGGGCGCTTTTTTAAGATATGTTGAAAAGCTGAATGATGCTGGTGTTGACGCTGTGATTATACAGGACATTGGCATGGCATCGGTAATACGACAGGCTTTTCCAGATCTTCCGCTTCATGCAAGTACGCAGATGACGGTAACTAGCCTCGATGCGGCCAAACGTCTTGAAGAAATGGGATTTTCGCGGATAGTCCTTGCACGCGAGCTCTCACGCGAAGCCATTGAAAAAATAGCTGCCGGAACAGGCACCGAAATTGAAGTTTTTGCACACGGTGCAATATGCATGTGCTATTCTGGGCAGTGTCTTATGAGCAGTATGATAGGTGGCAGAAGCGGAAACCGCGGAATGTGCGCACAACCATGTCGTCTGCAGTATCAAATCGGCGAAAAAAAAGGATACCTGCTCAGTCCGAAAGATTTGTCACTCATAGATTATCTGGATGATTTAAAAAAAATCGGCGTGGATTCGCTTAAAATTGAGGGACGCTTAAAGCGCAGCGAATATGTCGCGGCGGTTACGGGAATATACAGAAAATACATTGACAGCGGAAACAGCGTTACCGCCAGGGACAGAAAAGAACTGACCAATGCGTTTAACCGAAGCGGTCTTACGAGCGCATATTTCGGAAATTCAACCGGAGCGAAAATGATGAGCTATGAGAATCCCGCAAATGTTTCGAACAACATATTTTCAGATGAAGTAAAAAAACGCTGTGCAAAAGATGCGAATTTCAGGAAGACCGAAATATTCATGTCGGCGGAGTTGAAGGAAAATGCGCCGCTCGTCCTGCAGGTTTGGGACAGCGATGGACACTTTGCGGAAAGTTGTGGCACAAAAAATGCGGAAACAGCAAACTGCAAACCTCTGTCCAAAGAGCGTCTTTGCGATCAGCTTTTAAAGCTTGGTAACACTCCGTTTTTCTGCAATGATATTGCGGCATATCTTGATGATGGTATAACGGTTCCTGTTTCTGAGATAAACAGTGTGAGAAGAACTGCAATAGAAAAGCTGAAAAAAGAAAAATGCCGTATCGAAATCCGCAGAAAAAATGAGCCCATGATGCCAAAGTATCGTGTGAGTTATGGAGAAATTATTCTTACTGCGCAGGTGGAAACCGAGGAACAGGCAAAAATATGCATAGACGGTGGAATCAGAAGAATATATGCGGATACTCCACTTGCAAATAGGCTGGTGAGAAAATATAAAAATGCCGAAATTGTTGCCAAACTTTCGCCGATTTTCAGGGATGACAGAAAATATGAAATTCCAAAAACAGATTCCGTGCTTGCTTCAAACATCGGTCAGTTGTCCTGCGGAAAAAGCAAGCTGTACGGCGATTTTCGCCTTAATATTTTTAACAGCGCAAGCGCGGCATTTTATAACAATATTGAACAGATTACATTTTCGCCCGAGCTGAACCTTAAAGAGCTTGAAAAAATTGCCCGCGGCTGTGAAGTAATAGGATACGGCAGGATCCCGCTTATGGTTATGGAAAATTGCCCGCTTAAGGCTGTCGGAAAGTGTCAGAATCACAAACTTATGCACTCGATAACCGATAGGCACAAAGAAAAATTCCTGTTTAAATGCTGCGAAGGGTGCGTGTGCGAGCTACTCAATTCAAAGCCGATTTTTGTGGCGGACAGGATTGATGAGCTGAAAAAAATTGAAATCGGAGCGCTAAGATTGATATTTACGGTTGAAAATTCTGAAGAATGTGGTAAAATAATAAATATATATACATCTGCCCTGTCGGGCAGAACTGTGGGAAAACTGCCGGATAATACTTTCACACGCGGCCATTTTTTTCGCGGAGCAGAGTAATTTTTTTACAAATAGAGTATAATAAGGATAAAATGTATGAAAAAGTATATTTTGGCGTCGGCATCTCCGCGCAGAAGAGAGCTTTTGTCAATTATGGGGATTGATTTTGATGTTATGCCGTCGGAAGCTGATGAAAGCACTGTGAACCCGAACGGTGTGCCGGTAAATGTTTATGTGCAGGAGCTGGCACTTTTGAAAGCCGGTGATATTGCAAAGAAAACTGGCAGGGATAAGAGTAAAATTATTATTTCTGCCGATACTGTAGTGTATGCCGGCGGAAAAATATGCGGAAAACCGAAGGATGAAGAGGATGCAAAGAAAATGCTATGTGACCTTTCGTCAAAGGTACACAGCGTATTTACAGGAGTGTGCGTAATGCGGCCGTTGGACGGATTTAGCGTATGCTCCGCCGTTGAAACAAAAGTGTACTTTAAGACGCTTACTAAAGAGCAAATTGAAAGCTATGTAAAAACCGGCGAACCGATGGATAAGGCGGGCGCATACGGTATTCAGGGCAAGGGCGCTCTGCTGGTGGATAAAATTGACGGTGACTATTTTAATGTTGTCGGACTTCCGATAGCACGTCTGTCAGAAATTTTACTTAAAGAGTTCGATATTGATGTATTTAAAGGAGAATAGTAATGAAATTTAAGGCTTTTGACTTTGGGAGTGACGTTGGTATTGACCTCGGCACCGCAAATACATTAGTGCATATAAAAGGAAAGGGAATAGTGGTGCGTGAGCCATCCGTGGTTGCAATTGACAAGTATAATCACAAGGTGCTTGCAGTAGGAAACGATGCGGACGAAATGCTGGGCAGGACTCCCGAGAATATTGTTGCCATACGGCCGGTAAAAGATGGAGTTATAGCAGATTTTGAGATAGCCGAAGCAATGATGAAGCGCCTTTTGCATATTGCACTCGGAAAAAGAGGAAGCCTGTTTAAGCCAAAGGTAATCGTTTGCGTGCCGTCAGGAGTCACAAATGTAGAAAAAAGGGCTGTAATGCAGTCACTTTCGCTTGCCGGCGCAAAATCTGTACGGCTTATCGAAGAGCCTATGGCGGCAGCGCTCGGTGCGGGAATTGATGTAATGAAGCCATTCGGAAGCATGGTGGTAAACATTGGCGGGGGAACAAGCGAGGTTGCTGTGGTAGCGCTTGGCGGAGTGGTCGCGTCGCGATCAATGCGCTGCGCCGGAAACAGCTTTGACACAGCGATAATTACTTATGTTAAGAAAAAATATAATCTGACAATAGGAGATAAAACAGCAGAAGAAATAAAGATGGAGCTTGGATCGGCGCTGCCGTACACCGATGAGGGATTTTATGAAGTGCGCGGCAGAGACGTGGTTACGGGACTGCCTAAAAATGTTCAGGTTTCCGCTGCCGAAGTGCGCGAGGCAATGGCAGAAAACATTGACTGCATAATTGATGAAATCCGAGAAACGCTTGAAATAACACCAGCGGAACTTACGTCGGACATACTGCGCAACGGAATTGTTCTGACCGGCGGCGGAGCGCTTATTAAAAATATAAATAAGGCGATAGAAAGTTCAATAGGAGTGCCGGTAAAGATTGCAGATTCTCCGCTTGACTGTGTTGCGGTCGGAACGGGAATGGCTATGGAAAATGAGGATATTCTTATGCGTTCGCTTGTGGCACGAAAAAGATGATTGAAAGAGGAATCCTGTAATGTCGTTTTTAAAAAACAAAATTGTAAAAATAACGTTGGCTGTTATTATTGCATCGGCAGCATTAGCGGTTGCGGCGAATTTTGGGAACAATCCTGTTCAACGAGTGATGAATACGGCTCTTACACCGATTTATGGAGCCATTTATGATGTCATAACACCAGCAAGAAAATTTTTTGGTGCAGTTTCAAAATCTGGTACGTATGAGAAAAAAATATCCGAGCTTGAGCAGCAGGTTACAAAGCTTGAAACCGAAAACAAAAGCCGCGAAGACTATATAGCCGAAAACAGACGCCTAAAGGAACTTTTGGATCTTAAAGAGGGGATGTCAGACTATAAAACCGTGTCTGCACGCGTTGTGTCCTACGAGCCTAACAGCTGGTACGATACCGTAATGCTCGATAAGGGAACAAATGACGGTATAGAAACGGATGATGTGGTGATAACAAAGCTTGGAGTTGCGGGAAAGGTTATAAGCACCGGAACAAATTGGGCAAAGGTATCAACTATTATCAATACTGCCCATTCTGTGGGAGTAAAGCTGAGCCGTACTGGTGACGTCGGTGTTGCAAGCGGTGACGCGAGCCTTGCAAAGGACAAGCAGTGCAAGCTTGAATATCTTTCTAACGATAAGAATCTTATAACCGGTGATATTCTTGTAACATCGGGACTCGGCGGAATATATCCTCCTGATTTGCCGGTGGGAAAGATAATCGAAATAAAGTCGGACAGTGCTGGAAACCTTAAATACGGCGTTGTGGAGCCGAATGTTGATTTTTCATCGCTTTATGAAGTGTTGGTGATTACATACTGGGATTCGGGAGCGGGAAATGACAATATTCCGGTGCCGCATGGACAAAAAACGGGTGACGTACAAGATGAAACTGATTAAAAATATAAAACTTTTTATAATATCATTAGTGGTCATAGTTTTTGAGCTGACTGCCGGAAAATATATTGCTGTCGGCGGAATTTCACCTATGATAACATTTTCGCTTTGTCTTGCAATGGCGCTTTTGGAGGATAATCCTGTCTATGTTGCGGCAGTCCCGGCAATTTTGGGTGCTGTGCTCGATATAATGTGCGGTCACGGCTTCGGTACATATACCATTACCTTTGAGTTGTCTTCTGTGCTGACCTTTTTTGTACGAGACAAGGTATTCAGCTCAAAAATACTTATGCTTATTCCGGATGTTTTTATAATGACGTTGATGTGTGAATCGTTGTACTATTTGCTACACATAAGAGCCGTAAATTCAACAGACTATATTGTTGCACTTATATCACTGATTATACCAACTGCTCTTTATAATATTGTGTTGTGTCTTATTTTTTACTCTGTGCTGAGAGTGATTTTTTACAAAAGGAGGTAGCTTATGTCTAAGTGGAGATTGCGTTTTATAAAAATAGTTCTTGTTCTTATGATAGGATTGCTTGTGTGGCGACTGTATGATATGCAGATTATAAATGGGCAGGGCTACAAAAATCTTTCTGATCAGAGAATATCGTCAAATATCACCGAAAAGGCACCGCGCGGAGAAATAACAGACCGATATGGCAGAGTGCTGGTCACAAACAGAAAGGGATATTCAATCAAGCTTCAAAAAACGGAAATGTCCGATGAGGAATTTAACGTTATGCTTTTGAAGCTTTTTAATATTTTGGACACAGATGGATACACTCTTTCGGATTCTCTGCCTGTGTCGGAATATCCGTACAAATATACCTTTGCAGACGACGGCGAAAAAAAAGCTTGGTTTTCGGACAAAAAAAAGTTGAACGATACAATGTCTGCAGGAGATGTCATGAACTACTATAAAAAGGCTTTCAATATAGCGGATAATTACTCAAACGAGCAGATAAGGCGTCTTGTCGGTCTGAGATATGACATAAGCACAAGTGGATTTTCTATAAATTCGCCGTACGTCCTTGCTGAGGACGTTTCGCCTTACGTAATTTCAAAAATAAAAGAGCGTCGCGACGAATTTGACGGAATAAACGTAAGCCAGGACTATTTCAGGCAATATACAAGCGGAACGCGTGCTGCACATATTCTCGGTGTCGTGGGAAAGATTTATAAGGAAGAATATACTGAGCTTGCGGACAAGGGATACGGAATGAACGACCTTGTCGGGAAACAGGGTATTGAAAAGATATGCGAGGAATATCTGAAGGGATCTGACGGAAGCAGGAATGTTTTTTACGGAAAGGACGCAAAACTGATAGGTGAAGAAAACAATGTGCCGGCAACACCGGGAGATTATGTTGTGCTTACAATAGACAGTGAGCTTCAGCGAATTGCGGAGGAATCGCTTGAGCGCAACATAAAGGAAATTGCCCAAAGGGGTGCGTCATCGGTTAAACGAGGAGGCGACGCAAATGCCGGTGCGGCGGTTGCGATAGATATAAAAACTGGTGAGGTTTTGGCTCTTGCTACCTATCCGACCTATGACCCGGCCAAATTTAATGAAGATTACAGCAAACTTTTGAAGGATTCGGCAAAGCCGTTGTGGAACAGAGCTATAAGCGGAACATATACTCCCGGCTCGACCTTTAAGCCGCTGACTGCAATTGCGGCGCTGTCAACAGGGGCTATTACTACAAATGAACATATTTCGTGTGACGGCGTTTACCGCTACTATAGCGACTATCAGCCAAAATGCTGGATTTGGAGTGAATCCGGAAAAACACATGGAAGCATAAATGTTACGCAGGCGATTGAATATTCCTGCAACTGTTTTTTTTATGAAACTGGCAGAAGAACCGGAATAGATGCCATTGACGAATATGCAAAAAAAATGGGCTTGGGAGAAAAAACCGGAATAGAACTGACCGAAGAGGTAAGCGGAAATGTTGCAAGCCCGGAATATAAGAAGACACTCTATAAAAATGCATCGGATCAAAAATGGCGCGGCGGCGATACCATACAGACAGCTATCGGACAGTCGTATTCCGAATTTACTCCAATAGGTCTTGCCAACTATGTAGCAACAATTGCAAATGGCGGAACTCGGTACAAGACGCATATTATAAAAAGTGTTCATTCGTCGGTTGACGGCAGCACTGTATATGAAAGTCAGCCTGTTATATTAGAAAATGTATCAATTTCGGAGGATAATTTAAACGCGGTAAAACGCGGTATGCTGGGCGTTACGGACGAGGGTTCGGCAAAACAGATTTTCAAGGATTATCCGATTGCGGTAGGAGGAAAAACCGGAACGGCACAGGTGGGCAAAAAGGTTTCAAACAATGCTTTGTTTGTTTCCTTCGCACCGTTTGATGCACCTGAAATTGCGGTTGCGGTAGTAATAGAGCATGGCTTTCGTGGGGCAAATGCGGCTTACATCGCACGTGATATATTTAATGAATACTTCGGACTGAAAACCGATGAAGAAACAAAAAATGATGAAAAAACCGAACCTGAAACAGCTGTGAAAAGTGACCTTCTGCCGTAAATAGTTGAAATTTACTATTATTTTTGATAAAATTATTTACAAAATTGTATTTTTTTGATATAATGATAATATATTACGGTATGGGAGGTACATCACAGTGAATATTGCGTTTATTGCACATGACAAAAAAAAAGAGCTGATGATTCAGTTTTGCATCGCATATAAAGGAATATTTGAGAAACACACACTTTTCGCAACCGATACCACTGGGAAGATGATTACGGAAAATACCGGAATGAGCGTATATCGTTTTTTGTCAGGACCGCAGGGCGGCGACCAGCAGATTGGTGCAAGGGTTGCATACAACGAGATTGATCTTGTGCTGTTTTTCAGAGATCCGATAACTGCCGGAAGCTATGAGCCGGATGTTTCCAATCTTCTGAAGCTTTGCGATATGCACAATATTCCGATCGCGACAAATCTTGCAACGGCAGAGGTTCTTATCCACGGTCTTGAACGCGGCGACCTCGACTGGCGTGATATTGTTAATCCTAAAAACAAATAGAGAAATAAAAACAATGCTCAGCATTGTTTTTTTTGAAATTATATAAAATGTACCATTATGACTCACTATGTATTTATACTCTCAATTTATGCATATTTAAAACTTTATGTTGCTTTTGACTTGACATTTCAAGAAAAATAAATTCAAGAAGTAAATTGCCAATATGCAAAAAGTGAACTGCGGTACCTTGTGGTGTGTGCACAGAATACCGCAGTTCATGGCGTATTATACAATAATGTTTTTTTAGCCTTCCATGTGCTTGCCGAGAAAAGTCGCCGCCGCTTCGGCAAGTTTTAAATCGGTGTCGTCCGGCTGCTCGCCGTTGCCTACGGCAAAAATGACCGAGCCTATTGTGTCGCCTTCAGAAACAATAGGAACCACAACTCCGGCATTATAGCCCGAGGCGCCTTCTGCTATTGCCATTCCCGAATCAAATCCCTGAGATTTAAAAATCTGTTTTTCCGAAAGAATTCCTTCGATATCCGATGTTATGCGCTTTTCCATAATTTCTTTTTTGGGGATTCCGGAGGCAGCAATTACGTTGTCACGGTCGGTTATAACAGCCGGTTTGCCGCTTGTTTTTGAAAGTGCTTCGGTATATGTTACGGCAAAGTCTCCAAGCTCGCCGATCGGAGAGTATTTTTTAAATATAACTTCACCATCTTTTTCAGTAAAAATCTCCAATGGGTCGCCCTCGCGTATACGCATGGTACGTCTGATTTCTTTTGGTATTACAACACGTCCGAGATCGTCAATTCGTCTGACAATTCCAGTAGCTTTCATATATAAAAAACTCCTTTTTTTGAATTTACAGGATTATTTTGTGTCAAAAAAAGCAGTTTTATGTAATTTGTTTTGGGGAATTTAATGGAATTATTTTCTTTAAAATTTAATTAATTAAAAAAAGCAGGATTGCCGTAAAAGCAGTCCTGCATAAAAATTATTTGTTTTGTTCCTTTAACAAATCGCGGATTTCGGTAAGCAAAAGTTCCTCTTTTGAAGGCTCGGGAGTTTTTGTTTCAACTGCTTTAGTTTCTTTTTTTGCAAATTTTTCGCGTGCGGCATTCATAAATTTTATCATAATGAATACTGAAATTGCAATTAGCAAAAAGTCGATGACAGACTGCAAAAACATTCCGTAGGGAATAGTGAGAGTATCCTGAATTTTTATCTCAAGCGTGGATACATTGACCTTGCCGGTTATAACACCGATGACCGGTGTTATAATATTTTCAACAAGTGAATTTACGATTTTGGTAAAAGCAGTACCCATAACAACACCGACAGCCATGTCAAGCACATTTCCTCGGTAAATGAATTTTTTAAATTCTTCAAAAAATTTCATGAAAATAACCTCCTAAAACGCAAGTTTTTCCGAAAGGAACCCCTCAAGCTCGGAAATCTTGATTCTCTGCTGATCCATGGTATCTCTGTCGCGTACGGTTACTGAATTGTCATTTTGAGAATCGAAGTCATATGTTATGCAGAAAGGAGTTCCGATTTCGTCTTGTCGGCGGTAACGCTTTCCGATTGAACCTGCATCATCATACTCTATGTTAAACTGCTTTGAAAGCTCTTCAAAGACCTTTCCGGCACCTTCATTAAGCTTCTTTGAAAGCGGCAGAACGGCTGCCTTTACCGGAGCCAAAGCCGGATGGAGGTGAAGAACTACACGGCTGTCACCGTCGCCGAGGTCTTCTTCGTTATATGCTTCAACCAAAAATGCAAGTGTAACGCGGTCCGCACCGAGAGATGGTTCGATGCAGTACGGGATGTATCTTTCGTTTGTAAGCTGGTCGATATATTCCATGCTTTCGCCCGAATGATCCTGGTGCTGCTTTAAATCGTAGTCTGTTCTGTCAGCAATTCCCCAGAGCTCTCCCCAACCGAATGGGAATACAAATTCAATATCCGATGTTGCCTTTGAATAGAATGCAAGTTCTTCCTTTGAATGGTCGCGGAAACGCAGATTTTCTTCCTTTATGCCGAGTGCTAAAAGCCACTTCATGCAATAATCTTTCCAATAATAGAACCAATCAAGGTCATCACCGGGTTTGCAAAAAAATTCGAGCTCCATCTGTTCAAATTCACGTGTACGGAAAGTGAAGTTGCCCGGAGTGATTTCGTTTCGGAATGATTTTCCAACCTGACCGATACCGAAGGGGATTTTTTTTCTTGATGTACGCTGAACATTTTTAAAGTTCACGAAAATACCCTGAGCTGTTTCGGGACGCAGATAAACCGTTGAGGAGGAGTCCTCGGTTACGCCCTGAAATGTTTTAAACATTAGGTTAAATTGTCTGATATCTGTAAAATTCTGCTTGCCGCATTCAGGGCATACGATGTTGTGTTCTTTTATATAATCGAGCATTTTTTCGTTATTCCATCCGTCAACAGTAAGATCTTCACCGTGCTCAAAGGCGTAATCTTCAATCAGCTTGTCGGCTCTGTGCCGCGCATGACATTCCTTACAGTCCATAAGCGGATCGGAAAAGCCACCGATATGCCCGGAAGCAACCCATGTTTCTGGATTCATAAGTATTGCGCAGTCAACGCCGACATTGTATTTTGATTCTTGAACAAATTTTTTCCACCATGCTTTTTTTATGTTGTTTTTAAATTCAACACCCAAAGGACCGTAGTCCCAGGTGTTTGCAAGACCGCCGTATATTTCGCTGCCCGGATATATGAATCCGCGGCTTTTACATAGCGCTACAATTTTATCCATTGTTTTTTCTGAATTATTCATTTTTGCACCAATTCCTTTTTTTACATAATAATAAGTATAGTTTACTTGTAAATTTCCAATTTGTCAATAGAGAGAGTTTGTTTTTCGACGATTTACACATAATTTTATTAAAAAGCGCTATTATGTCAACCAAAAATGTGAGGATAAAGTTATCCACTTATCCACATTTATCAGTTAATAACACGCAAAAATGCGCGTTTTTGACAACAATGTTACAAAATTTGATGGATAACAGTGTGGATAAAGTGGATAGTAACATTACTGTAATCTTACTGTAATCTAAATTATGTACCCACGTCACAAATTTGACAAAATTGCCTTTAAGTATTATAATTAGCAAAAATACTACAAAATAAGGAAATGAAAACTATGAAGTATAAAATCCTGGAGCTCTTAACCCGCGCAGACGGATATGTATCTGGTGAAAAAATTTCGGAAAAATTCAATATATCACGCAGCGCAGTGTGGAAACACATAAATGCATTGCGAAAAGACGGATATGAAATCAATTCGTCAACCAATAAAGGTTACAGACTTACAGTAAGGCCTGACACAATTGATGCAGGACTGCTGGAAAAGCATCTGACGGGGAGGGTTTATTACGCTAAGGAAATAAAATCCACCAACCTTTGGGCAAAGAGTGCAGAGGACGTCCCGGATGGAAGCCTATTTATTACCGAAAGTCAGACTGGCGGAAGAGGACGTCTTGGAAGAACATGGTCTTCACCCATGGGTGATGGGATTTGTATGAGTCTTTATCTAAAGCCAGAAATTTCGCCTGCAATCGTATCACAGCTTACACTTGTTGCGGGGCTTGCCGTGTCAAGAGTGATTGAAGATGCGAAAATAAAGTGGCCGAATGATGTACTCATTGACGATAAAAAGATCTGCGGAATACTGACCGAGATGTCTGCAGAAATGGACAGGGCAGAATTCGTTGTTATAGGTATCGGCATAAATATCAATAACACAAGCTTTCCCGAAGATTTGGCAGACAAGGCAACGTCGCTGTATATCGAAAAAGGTGTTAAATATGACAGAAACACGATTATTACGGATTTTTTGGATAATTTCCGTACATTGTACAATGATTTCTTAAAGCACGGATTTTTGGCGCTTAAAGCAGAATATGAAGAAAAGTGTGTAACACTCGGAAGAAAGGTAAGAATTATCCGAGGAGAAAAAGAAGTAATTGCTGATGCGGTTAGAATAACCGATGGCGGCGAGCTTGTTGTGATTTATGGAGGAAAAGAAACGATCATAAATTCGGGCGAGGTTTCGGTAAGAGGACTTTTGGGATATAATTAGTACTTGAAATATATGCGGAAATTTGATATACTTTTTTTCAAATAACTTTTGGGGGTGTCGTGTTGTTGTTTTCGGGTTATGAGCTATGGCCACTGGATCAGCTTAATATGTTCGATTTGGGTGAAATACCGCAAACTTTATATAATAATACTATAGAAGACGCTAACAGATATCTGAATTTTGATTGGGGGAGTCTGACCGCTTCGATGTATACCGACGCGCAGCACAGCGACTATTCGGATATAGTAAAGCTGCGCAGGAAGGCACTTGCCTGTCTTGCACTTGCCGAGCATGCCGAACGTAAAAGCAGATATCTTGAGGATATTATAAACGGAATTTGGTGCATATGTGAGGAAAGTACATGGATTTTGCCGGATAATTCCGGATATTTGCGCGATATTGAAAATCCGCGTTTTGATGCGGATGCTGCGGCAACGGCCGCACTTCTGGCGCTCAGCGTGCATTTGTTCAGAAAGGAACTGCCGGTGATGATAAAAAAACGCGCTGTGCATGAAATAAAAAAAAGAGTTTTGCGTCCGTTTGAGGACGCAAAGCAACTTGCTCCGTATTCGGTTTCGCAGACGCTCGTCTCTTGCCTGTTTGCGGAAAACGACGACGAAAAGCGCAGGACCATTGTTGATAAATCAATTGAGGCGCTCGATATATTCCTCGGAGAGTTTACTAAAAATGGGATAAAGACAAAGAACGATCAGGGGCTGTATACATGGTCTGCCTATATTTTTGACATTCTTGAAATGATTTATAACGCGACAGATCAAAAATTTGAGGCTTTCAGTGACGAAAGACTTAAATATGCCGCGGATTTTATATATAAAATTCATATGGGAAGTGACGGATTTGCGGAAAACGTCACTGAAGAGGACGGCCCGAGAACATACCTGTTCGGAAAGAGAATGGATTCAAAAAAGCTGATTGATTTTGGCGCAAGTGAATTTTTAAAGATTGAGGACAAGACTTTGCCTGACAGCACCAATCTTTTTCATAAGCTGTATTCGCTGAAATATACGGCGGAAGTTGTAACTTACGGAGATAATTTTGATGAGCAGGAATGCGGATATATAGAAAGTATGGATTTATTTGTCAAAAAGACAAAAACATTCTCCGTTGCGATAAAGGGCGGCTCCAACGCTGCCGGAAATTTCATGGCATACCTCGAAAACGAACCGTATATCGTCGACCTTGAAAAATCACATAATTTGCCAATGATAAACGGATTTTATCAGTTCCCCAATACAAAAAAGGCTACAGTTGAGGTTCTGGAAAACGGACTGGCTCTGGATTTGTCAAAAACATATCCTAAGGAAGCCGGTGTAATCAGCTGGATGCGAAGCATCGAGGCAGAGGAAAAATATATCATAATAACCGATGACTATGAGCTTTCAAAACTTGATGACCTTAAATGTATACTCCTTTTAAATCAAAAGCCGATTATTTCGGAAAACCGCATACTTGCCGGGGATGCTTCAATTTTGTGGGACGGAAATATTGCACTTAGGGTTGAGCTTGTAAAGTCAAAAACATATGACTTTGTTTATAGAATGCTGTTTCATGTAAAAAGTAATGATTTTAAGGGCAGAATCAGAATTGCTCTGAAAAAATAATACAAGAACCGCGATCTGCACGGATATGCTTATCCTTATGTGCAATGCGGCTCTTTTTATCTATGGAGATTTCTGAAACGCGCTGGAGAAAATCCGGTTTTCTTTTTAAAAATTCTGCTGAAATAATATACATCGTCATAACCGCATGCTTTTGCGACTTCTGTTATGCTTTTTTCACTTTCATCCAGCATAACCGCGGCAGATTCAATTCGTCAGTTGATTATGTATTGAATAGGTGAAGCACCTGTTGCACGCCGAAAGCAAAGGCGATAGTGAGTTTCGCTCATGTTTTCCAGGTACGCAAGATAAGGCACGGTTATTTCGGAGGAAAAGTGCTCGTGAATATAAAGAATTGAACGAAAGAGCGGAGTGCTGCTGCTTTTGCCGCGCAGATAGCGCGAAAACGCAGCAAATATTTCTTTTAATATCCATGATGAGGTGTCATAAAAGTATTCGTCATTCAAAATAAATTCTCCGAACAAACGTTGCCATTTTTCGAACATTGTACTGTGAATACCTGTGTCTGAAACGTTATTTGCAGTCAGTCCGAAATATTCTAATGTATCTGCAGCGAGCATGCCGGTAAAATGTATCCATAGATAGTTAATGTGCTGTCCGGGGCCTGAACGGTAGCGGTAATGAGTTCCGGGGGCAATTATCAGCATATTTCCGGTGTTTAAAATATTCTGCTTGCCGTCAAGTTCAATGCTCATGCTTCCGTCGGTAATATACATAAGGTAAAAGTCTTTTCTTACCGACGAATTGAAAATTTCTACGCTTTCATCGACAGCTCCGGCACAGTTTACGCACAGTTCACGCGACAGATTGCAAATGTCTGCTTCTTTTTCTGAAACGGTATTGTAATAGGTTTGAGTTTTCATGATTTTTACTCCATACAATAGAAAAGTCCATTTTTTGAACTGATGTGTGCATTGAAATAATATATAAGTCATTATACAATATTAAATACAAAAAATCAAGCATAATAGCATAAAAGGAGATTTGTATATAATGAATATAACGGTGAAGCAGCTTTCGTCACTGAAAAAAGTACGTAGCATAAATGATATGCAGACAGATGAAATCTGCAAAAAAATGATACTGGCGGGACAGAGCTTTTCATACCAGGTTGCAGTTTATTCCGATGAAAAGGCAGAAATTGAAGTTGAGATTGATTCTTCGTTAAGCGAGTATATCAGGCTGTACGCTGTGAGGGACACGGTCATGGATTATACGGCGGATCCGGAAGTTACCGATACCGACTTTTTGACACGTGAGCCGGGCACAATGCCGGATCTGCTTGTTCCGATCGAGGAACAAAACGGAATTATCCACGTTTCCGGCTCGGTTTCCTCAATTTGGACGGAAATAAAACTGCCGCATAGTTTTTCTGCCGGAAAAAGAATAGTAAGCATAGGACTCACATGCAGAAATATTGCTGACGAAAACGACTGTGCCGAATTTGTACAGACAATGGAAATAGAGGTTATCGGAGCGGATATTCCGGAGCAGAGCACTCTTTTTACGCAGTGGTTTCATACCGACTGCATAGCCGAAGCGTACAATACCGAAATTTACAGCGAAAAGCATTGGGCAATGATTGATAAATTTATGAGACTTGCGTCAGAACTGGGTATAAATATGCTTTTAACACCTGTAATTACGCCTCCTCTTGATACCAAGGAGGGCGGACTGCGCCCGAATACCCAGCTTGTGAAAATTGAAAAATGCGGTGAAAAATACAGTTTTGATTTTTCACGTCTTGACAGGTGGATATCACTGTGCCGCAAAAACGGAATAAAATATTATGAAATATCACACTTTTTCTCTCAGTGGGGACTAAAATATGCACCGAAGATATATGTTACCGAAAACGGTGAGGAAAGCCGTATGTTCGGTTGGCACGTTCCGGCAAAGAGTACATCGTATAGAGAATTTTTGGAGCAGTTTCTGCCGGAGCTTATAAAAGAACTGAAAAAACAGGGTGTAGAGGAAAACTGTTATGTTCATCTGTCTGATGAACCGAATATTTCACATCTTGAATCATATCTCTATGCCTATGAAACCATAAAGCCGCTGATAGGCAGATGTAAAATAATGGACGCTCTGTCGGATGTGGATTTTTATGACAGCGGACTTGTAAACGTACCGGTTACTGCGAGCGACCACATAGAGCCGTTTTTAGAAAAGCGGATAGAAAATCAGTGGATATATTACTGCTGCGAACAGGCGAATAAAGTCGGAAACAGGTTTATGGCAATGCCGTCATACAGGAATCGTATTCTCGGTTTACAGATGTACAAGTATAGGATTGAAGGCTTTCTGCATTGGGGATTTAATTTTTATAACAGCCGGTTTTCTATGTATAAAATAAATCCGTATGTCACAAGCTCTGCAGACAAGTGTTTTCCGTCGGGTGACAGCTTTTCGATGTACCCCGGAAAGGATGGACCTCTGCCTTCGCTGCGCGCTATGATCTTTAAAGAAGCGCTGGAGGATATAGAAATATGCCGGCTACTTGAAAAATATATCGGCAGGGAAAATGTTATTGAAATTATAGAGCGGGAGGCAGACATGAAGCTGACTTTTTCCGAATATCCTTGTAATGATAAGTTTATACCTGAGGTTATGGAAAAGATAATCGGCATGATAAAGAAATATATTTAACAAAAAGCGTATGTTAAATATTGAACTTTTTGTTATTTTGCATAAAATTTATGAAAATATAATTTTTTTTTGCAAAAAATACGTCATTTTTATACGAAAAAAGTGGTAAATTTAAAAATTTTGTTTTAATCTTTTACACCCAGAAAAGTGCGGTACTATGCGAAAAAACGGAATAAAAAACTATTCGAACATATATATATCGATAATGATATAACACATATAAAAATTTAGGTATTCACAAAAACAATTTTTTGTGTTAAAATATAAAAGATTATGGTGAAAATTGTCATTGCATGGTGCATTTGACGCAAAACCGGGTATACCGGCTTAAGATACCGCGGCTGTGCGCATTCCTTTCGGATGCACATTTGGCAAAAAATAAAGCATGCCGGATAAGTTGCAGCATTGGCAGCTTTTGGTAAAAACCGTGAGGAAGGGAGGATTTTGACGGCAGGCAGGGCTGTGGTATAAAAAACGGCGATGCAAAAACGGCTGTGACGGTTTTACACAGGTACATAAGGTACCGTAAAAATAAGGTATTTTCCGAATATGGATTTTGCCTAAAAAAGTAATATAGGATGGTTTAATATGAACAAAATTTCTATTATCGGAACTGGAAGTGTAGGCTCAACAATAGCTTATTCCATTGCCATGCTCGGAATGGCATCGGAAATCGTAATGATTGATATTAATAACGAAAAGGCTCTCGGCGAAGCGATGGATATCAGACAGGGAACACCGTTTTGCGCACCATGTTCGATTTATGCGGGATCGTATGAAGATGCTAAGGATTCAAACATTGTAATTCTCACATCAGGCATTGCAAGAAAGCCGGGGCAGTCACGCCTTGAGCTGGCGCAGATTAACGTGGATATAACAAAGACAATCATTCCGGAAATCACAAAGCACGCTCCAAATGCGGCATATATCATAGTATCAAATCCGGTGGATATTCTGACTTATACATTCCACAAAATTTCTGGACTCCCGGAAAATCAGATAATCGGTTCGGGAACAATTTTGGACACCGCGCGTTTGCGTGCACGACTGTCGGAATATTTCCACATCAGCCAGAGCAACGTGCATGCATATGTTTTCGGTGAGCATGGAGATTCTTCATTTGTTCCATGGTCCGTTGCAAACATTTCAAATGTTCCTGTCAACGAATGTCAAAGCTTTATGGCAATTAACGGCAAAAAGACCTCAGAGCTTAATCTGCCAGAAATCGAAGAATATGTGAGAAAATCCGGCGGACGAGTTATAGCGTGCAAAGGTGCGACCTTCTATGCAGTTTCAATGTCTGTATGTCATATCTGCAAATGCATTTTGAGCGGCATTGATACGACAATGACCGTTTCTACCCTTATGCATGGCGAGTATGGAATCGATGACGTCTGTCTCAGCACCTTAAACAGGGTCGGTCTTGACGGTGTGCGCGACAAGGTTAACATTCCGCTTACAGACGATGAGCTTAAAAAGCTTCATCACAGCGCAGATACGCTTAAGGAAGTTATAAAGAATCTTAACATATAAGAAAGGTGAACATTATGGAATACCGTATAGAACATGATTCCATGGGTGAAATGAAGGTCCCTGCAGACCGTCTTTGGGCTGCTCAGACACAACGAAGCCATGAAAACTTTGAAATCGGCGTTAATATTGAAACAATGCCGAGAGAAATCACTCATGCTTTCGGAATACTGAAAAAAGCGGCTGCTCTTGCAAATGCAGAACTGAAGCCGGAGAAAATGACAAAGGAAAAGCTTACGGCTGTTTTAGAAGCCTGCGATGAGGTGATATCTGGCAAACTAAACGCACATTTTCCGCTTGTTGTATGGCAGACGGGCTCGGGCACGCAGTCCAATATGAACGCGAATGAGGTTATTGCAAACCGCGCAAATCAGATTGCTGGTAAAAAGCTTTGCCATCCTAATGATGACATAAATATGAGCCAATCTTCAAATGATACTTTTCCAACCGCAATGCATATTTCTGCGGTTATCGCTATTGAGGACAAACTACTTCCTGCTGTTGAAACGCTTATTGCAACTTTCAAAAAGCTGGAGGAGGAAAACGAAGGCATAGTTAAATCGGGACGCACGCATCTTCAGGATGCAACACCGATAAAGTTCAGTCAGGAGATTTCCGGTTGGAGAAGCAGCCTTGAAAGGGACTGCGAGCTATTGAAACTTGCCGTAGGTCCTCTTCATGAACTTGCACTAGGTGGGACGGCTGTCGGAACAGGTCTTAATGCTCCGGAAGGCTTCTCAGAGCTGGTTGCCGCAAAGGTTGCCGAAATCACCGGCAAAAATTTCGTTACGGCAGCAAACAAGTTTCATGCCCTTACTTCAAAGGATGAGCTTGTTTTTGCGCACGGAGCGATAAAGGCGACAGCCTGTGATATGATGAAGATTGCAAATGATGTTCGCTGGCTTGCATCCGGACCGCGTGACGGTCTGGGTGAAATTCATATCCCCGAAAATGAACCCGGTTCTTCTATTATGCCCGGAAAAGTAAATCCTACTCAGTGCGAAGCCGTAACCATGGTTGCGGTTCAGGTAATGGGTAACGACGTCGCTGTAGGAATGGCTGCATCACAGGGAAATTTTGAGCTTAACGTATTCATGCCGGTTGCGGCATATAATTTTCTGCAGTCGGCACGTATTTTGGCTGAGGCGATAGTTTCGTTCAACAAAAACTGCGCTGTCGGAATTACAGCAAACAAGGATAAGATGTATCACAATTTGCATAATTCGCTTATGCTTGTTACGGCGCTCAATCCGTATATTGGATATGAAAATGCCGCAAAAACGGCAAAAAAAGCATATAAAGACAACATTTCTCTTAAGGAAGCCTGCGTTGAGCTTGGTTTTCTGACAGAAGAAAAATTCGATGAGGTATTTCATCCCGAACAGATGGTTTAATACCTTAACTGTATGGAGGTAAACAATGAAAGTAAGTTATTTTCCGGGCTGTACCCTCCGAACAAAGGCAAAAGAGCTTGATACTTATGCGCGCAAGTGTGCCGAAATCCTTGGAGTTGAGCTTTGCGAAATCAAGGATTGGCAGTGTTGCGGAGGTGTTTTTGTAAGCGCAAGGGACGAAATCAGCTCAAAACTTTCAAGCATACGCGCTCTTGCATCTGCAAAAGCCGAAGGACAGCCTTTGGTCACGGTATGTTCTGCCTGTCACAATGTAATCAAACAGACAAATTATGCAATGCAGACAGATGAGGATTTTGCTGCAAAGGCAAACCTTTATATGTCGCAGGATAAAGAGCCGGTCAAGTCTTATAACGGGGAAACCGTAGTTTATCATTATCTTGAAATGCTGCGCGATATGGTCGGCTTTGATAAGATTAAGGCAGCGGTAAAAAATCCGCTGACAGGAAAGAAAGTTGCGGCATATTATGGATGTATGCTTCTGCGTCCGGGCACGGTAATGAAATTTGATGATGTGGAAAATCCACAGATTATGGAGGATTTCATAAGAGCTATAGGTGCACAGCCGGTTGTTTATCCGCAGAGAAACGAATGTTGCGGCGGATATGTTGCGCTTGAGGATGCGGATTCCGCAAAGAAAAAGAGCAAAGCCGTAAGCGACAGCGCGGCTTCACACGGCTCAGAGCTGATTGTTACCGCCTGCCCTCTTTGCAAATATAATCTTGTGAAAAACGAAAGCTCTGTTCCGGTAGTATATTTTACCGAACTGCTTGCAGAAGCGCTGGGCGTTAAGGAGGATTCTCATGCAGAATAACAATGAACAAAAAAAGGAGAATATATTGCGCATGAACGGTGTCAATCCGCTTAAGTGTATGAGTTGCGGAAAATGCTCCGGAACATGTCCGTCCTATGACGAGATGGAATATCATCCGCACCAGTTTGTGCATATGGTTGAAACTGGCGAACTAGAACCGTTGATGAAGTCAGATTCGATTTATAAATGTCTTTCCTGCTTCGCATGTGTTGACCGCTGCCCGAGAGGCGTTGAGCCGGCAAAGCTGGTTGAGGCACTTAGACTCTGTGTAATCCGTGAAAAAGGTGCAAATCATATGACTGCAAATGACATTCCAAAGCTTATTGACGACGATATGCCGCAGCAGGCTATTGTGAGCGCTATACGTAAATATTCTAAATAAGAAAGGAGAAACAGACCATGCAAAGAATTGGAGTTTTTGTCTGTCATTGCGGAACAAACATTGCCGGAACGGTAGACGTAAAAGAAGTTGCAGCAGCGCTTAAAAATGAACCGGGTGTTGTTTTCTCCACTGATTATCAGTATATGTGTTCCCAGGCAGGTCAGAACATGATAAAGGATGCCGTAAAGGAGAATAATTTGAGCGGTATCGTTGTATGTTCATGTTCACCGCGTATGCACGAGGCAACTTTCCGTAAAACAGCAGCTTCAGCGGGAATTAACCCGTATATGGTTGAGATTGCCAATATACGTGAGCAGTGTTCGTGGGTACACAAGGAAATGCCTATAGGGACCGAAAAGGCAATTATTCTTGGAAAGGCAGCCGTCGCAAAAGTAAATCTTAATGCACCGCTTACTCCTGGAGAAAGTCCGGTAACAAAACGCGCGCTTGTAATCGGCGGCGGTATTGCCGGAATACAGACTGCGCTTGATATTGCAGATGCAGGCTTTCCGGTTGATATTGTTGAAACAAAGCCGACTATTGGGGGAAAAATGTCACAGCTTGACAAGACTTTCCCTACGCTGGACTGTGCCGCATGTATTCTGACGCCTAAAATGGTTGACGTGGCACAAAATGAAAAAATCCGTATCTTCTCTTATTCAGAGGTTACCGATGTAAAGGGATTTGTTGGTAACTTTGATGTTACAATAAAGCGTAAGGCAAGATATGTAAAAGAGGATGTCTGTACAGGCTGCGGACTTTGTACCGAAAAATGTCCTCAGAAAAATATACCCAACGAGTTTAATCTCGGAATGGATAATCGTCATGCGATTTATATTCCGTTTGCACAGGCAGTTCCGAAGGTCGCTACAATCGATCCGCAGCACTGTACGATGCTTAAAACCGGAAAATGCGGCGTATGTTCAAAGGTTTGCACGGCAGGTGCGATAGATTACCAGGCAAAGGACGAATTTATAGAAGAAAAATACGGTGCAATTGTCGTTGCAACAGGATTCAATCCGATTTCTATGGATAAATTTGATGAATTTGCATATTCGCAGTCAAAGGACGTTATAACATCGCTTGAGCTTGAACGTCTTATGAATGCTGCAGGACCTACCGGTGGTACTCTGCTCCGTCCGTCAGACGGTGAGCATCCTCATACAATCGTTTTTGTTCAGTGCGTAGGTTCAAGATGCTCTGCATGTGCCGAAAAGGGCAAAGAGTATTGTTCAAAAATCTGCTGTATGTACACCGCAAAGCACGCAATGCTTATACGTGACAAATATCCAGATACCGAAGTGTATGTTTTCTATATAGACGTTCGTACACCGGGTAAAAACTTTGATGAATTTTACCGGCGTGCGGTTGAGGAATACGGCGTTCACTATATCAAGGGTATGGTGGGCAAGGTATCTCCGGAAAACGGAAAGCTTAAGGTTCAGGCATCCGATCTGATTTACGGAAAACAGCTTCATATCGACGCTGATCTTGTTGTTCTTGCTGCTGCAATCGAACCTGATAAGTCCGCAAGACCGCTGGCTACAATGCTTACAGCAAGCATGGATACAAATGACTTCTTTACCGAAGCGCATCCGAAACTGCGTCCGGTAGAAAGCCCTACTGCAGGTGTGTTTTTGTCCGGAACCTGTCAGGGACCGAAGGATATTCCGGAAACCGTATCTCAGGCAGGCGCTGCCGCGTCTAAGGTAATAGGACTTTTGTGCAAAGATAAGCTTATGGGAAATCCGTGCGTTGCTCATTCCGATGAGATGATGTGTAATGGATGTTCTACTTGCGAAAAGGTTTGCCCTTACGGAGCGATTTCATATGTTGAAAAAGAATTCAGAATGCCGGATAGAACGACTAAGATTCGCCGAGTTGCAGTTGTAAACGAAGCAGTATGCCAGGGCTGCGGCGCTTGTACCGTGGCATGTATGTCTGGAGCAATGGATCTTAAGGGATTCTCGAGCAAACAAATTATGGCGGAGGTGGACGCAATATGCAAATAAATGAATATAAACCGCTTATCGTGGCATTCTGCTGTAATTGGTGTTCTTATGCCGGCGCGGATCTTGCCGGAAACAATCGGCTTAATTATCCTGCAGATGTAAAAATTATACGTGTGCCGTGTTCATGCAGAGTAAATCCGATGTTTATTCTACGTGCGTTTCAGCGCGGCGCCGACGGCGTGATTATCTGCGGATGTCACCCGGGCGACTGCCACTATACTTCAGGTAACTATTATACCCGCCGCCGTATGGCGCTGCTGTTTTCAATGCTCGATTATCTCGGCATTGAAAGGGAACGCACCCGTGTAGAATGGGTAAGTGCGGCAGAAGGTGCAAAGTTCGCCGCAACAATGAATGATTTCGTCGAAAAGGTTGCTGCTCTCGGCGAAAACAAGAGATTGGAGGATTTGCGATGCAAGAAATAAAACGCGAAATTCTCATTTCCAAGGCTGCCGAGCTGCTTGAAAGCGGTGTTGTAGACCGTGTACTCGGTTGGAAAGCCGGAGAATTTGATTACGACGTGACACCTGCAATGTTCCATAATGCAGATGAGCTTGAAAAAGAGTTTGTCTGGAATGATTTTTGCGGTGCAAACTTTTCAAAATATCTTGTAAATGAAACCGGAAAAAGTGAAAACAAGGTTCTTGTTTTCTTAAAGCCATGTGATACTTACAGCTTTAACCAGCTGCTTACCGAACACCGTTTTGACCGAGAAAAGGTATATGCCGTCGGGGTATCGTGCAACGGTATGCTCGATGTTAACAAAATAAAAGAATCGGCCGAAAGCATCGCTTCTATTTCCATGGAAACAGATAAGGTTATGGTTGACACACTTTATGATGGAAAAATTACTTTTGAAAGAAAGGATGTTCTTTCCGAGAGATGCATAAACTGTAAGTCCAAAAAGCACGTTGCATATGACGAGCTTTTGGGAGAGGACGGTGATGTTGTTGATTCGTCAAGATTTGATGAGGTCGAAAAGCTGGAAAAAATGACTCCGGATGAGCGTTTTGCTTTCTGGCAGAAGGAGCTTTCTCGATGTATCCGCTGTAATGCGTGCCGTGACGTATGTCCAGCGTGTACTTGCGAAAAGTGTGTGTTTGATAATCCGAATTCCGGTATTGAAAACAAGGCCGCGGCCAATTCGTTTGAAGAAAAAATGTTCCATATAATCCGTGCATTCCACGTAGCAGGAAGATGCACCGACTGCGGAGAGTGTTCACGCGTTTGTCCGCAGCATATTCCACTTCATCTTTTAAACCGTAAGTTTATCAAGGATATTGACAATTTCTACGGCGAATATCAGGCAGGGTCAGAGGTCGGATCGCGCGCACCGATAGTAAATTATACTACCGAGGATTTGGAACCGGGAGAGGCAGTGGAAAGGGGTGACGGTAATGCGTAAAATTTCAATCGACAAACTTTACGTTCTGTTTTCCTCTATAGCCGAAAGCAGCAAGCTGTACATTCCGGTAGACACAAAGGCAGGAGCAAAGTTTGAAGAGTGGGAAAGCGGAAAAACTCTTTCAAACGCATTAAATACTGTCAGAAGTACAAAGGATTTCTTCTTTCCGCAAACTGAAAACCTTATGGACTTTAAGGTTGAAGGCAAAAATATTGAAATTATCGATACGCGCAGCGAAAGTGAAGATTTTGTCATTTTCGGTGTGCGAGCATGCGATGTAAAGAGCTTTGAGGTTCTTGACCGTGTTTTCTTGTCAGAGCCGGTGGACAGCTACTATAAAAACCGCCGTGAGCACGGAGTTATTATTTCTGTTGCCTGTATAAAACCTGCCGAAACCTGTTTCTGCGGAACTTTTGGCATTGACGCTGCTGACCCGGAGGGCGACGTGGTTTGCTATAAGACCGATGACGCACTCTATATGGATGCTAAGACCGAAAAAGGTAAGAAGCTTCTGGATTCGGTAAGCTGCCTTACTGATGAAGCCGACACAAAGGCTTGCGACGAGCAGAAAGAGTTGATTCATGAAAGATTTTCTAAACTTCCACTGGCAAATTTGTCTGCAGATGCTTTCGGCAGCGGAAAGACTTCAGAGTTTTTCGATGCGCCGGAATGGAGGGAGCTTTCACAGTCATGTCTGGGATGCGGAACATGTACCTTTGTTTGTCCTACGTGTCAGTGCTATGATATAAAGGATTTCAATACTGGGCATGGTATACGGCGTTTCCGCTGCTGGGATTCTTGTATGTACTCCGAGTTTACAAAGATGTCAGCTGGTCAGCCTAGACTGACTCAGCTTGAACGCTTCCGTCAGAGATTTATGCACAAGCTTGTTTATTATCCTACAAACAATGACGGGCTTTTCTCATGCGTAGGTTGCGGCAGATGTTTATCAAAATGCCCAATTCAGATGAATATTGTAAAGGTTATGAAAAAGTTGGGAGGTAAAGAAAATGCAGCAAATTAATGAGCCTCTTATTCCAAAAATAGGTGTCGTGACGGATATTCGCATTGATACTCCCGATGTAAAGACGTTTCGTGTAGTGACTCCAGACGGCAAAAAGGCATTTGACCATATGCCGGGACAGTGTGCAATGCTGTCAATTCCGGGAGTCGGAGAAGCAATGTTTTCCATTACTTCTTCTCCGACAAATAAAGAATTTATGGAATTTTCAATAAAAAAATGCGGCTGTGTGACTGAATGGCTCCATTCGATGGAGGCGGGTCAGCAGATTACAATCCGCGGACCTTATGGAAAGCCGTTTCCAGTAGATACAGAATTTGCCGGACACGATATGCTGTTCATTGCCGGCGGTATAGGACTTGCGCCGCTTCGCTCAGTAATCAACTACTGCCGTCATTACCGTGACCGTTACGGAAAAATTGATATTGTATACGGTTCGAGAAGTATGCAGGATTTGGTTGATTATAAAGAGATTATCGACGAATGGTCAAAGGATTCGGGTGTGAATGTTCATCTGACAATCGACCGTGATCAGCCCGAATGGGGCGGACATGTGGGCTTTGTTCCTAATTATGTAAAGGAACTTGGTTTTTCAACCGATAAAATTGCAATTCTCTGCGGTCCTCCGATAATGATTAAGTTTACACTTGCAGGACTTCAAGAGCTTGGATTTGATAAAACACAGGTATATACAACACTGGAGCTTCGAATGAAATGCGGAATCGGAAAATGCGGCAGATGCAATGTCGGCACAAAATATGTCTGCAAGGATGGCCCGGTATTCCGCTGCGACGAGATCGACGAGCTTCCGGACGAGTATTAATAAGGAGGATTTTAAACATGGAAAACATGGTAAATATTTACCTGTTCGGCAAAAAATACAGTGTCCCGGACAATCTGACAATTATGCGTGCTATGGAGTATGCAGGTTATCAGCTTGTACGCGGCTGTGGCTGCCGAAATGGTTTCTGCGGTGCTTGTGCAACAATTTACCGCATAAAGGGCGACAGAGAGCTTAGAACCTGTCTTGCTTGCCAGACTAAGGTAGAGAATGATATGTACATCGCAACGCTGCCATTCTTCCCGCTTGTAAAGCAGGTTTATGATATTGAAAATATAAAGCCGACAGAGCAGATTATGATGCAGCTTTACCCGGAAATTTATGCGTGCATCGGCTGTAATGCCTGTACAAAGAGTTGTACTCAGGGGCTTAACGTTATGCAGTATATTGCATATGCTCAGCGCGGCGAATTTGATAAGTGCGCAGAGGAGTCCTTTGACTGCGTTATGTGCGGAGTATGTTCTTCACGCTGCCCTGCCGGAATTTCGCATCCACAGGTTGCAATGCTTGCACGCCGTTTAAACGGAAAATATCTTGCACCTAAGTCTGAACATCTTGAAAACCGCGTAAAGGAAATCAAGGACGGCACATTTACAGAGCTTATAGAGGGTCTTATGGGCAAGCCGGTTGAAGAAATTGCGGAACTTTATAATAACAGAGAAATTGAGAAGTAAGGAGGCTCGCTATGTATTCAAAAGAATTTGAAGAATCACTAAAAGCGGTGGAAGCCGCACGTGAGGCTAATATTGCATATGAGCCGACGCGTATGACAGCAAAAGAAAAGGATGATTTGCTTGCGGCATATCATCCGGATTATAAAAAAAGCGAATTTTCCACACTGAAGATTGGGCCAAACAAGGGCGAAACCGTGCCGCACGAGCTTTGCGATATGCTTCAGGCACACAGCCGTATTTCAGCCGCAGACATTGACTTGTCCGACGTGAAGTATGACGTAGACGTACTTATTATCGGCGGCGGCGGTGCAGGTTCATCTGCCGCAATCGAGGCAGACAATGCAGGTGCAAAGGCTATGATTGTTACAAAGCTTCGTATAGGTGATGCAAATACAATGATGGCAGAAGGTGGAATTCAGGCTGCCGATAAGCCTAACGATTCACCCGTAATTCATTTTGTCGATGCATTTGGCGGTGGTCACTATGCCGCAAAGCGTGAGCTTTTGGCAAAGCTTGTCTGCGATGCACCGGACGCCATAAAGTGGCTGAATGATATGGGTGTTGAATTTGACAAGGCTCCGGATGGAACCATGATTACAACTCACGGAGGTGGAACATCAAGAAAAAGAATGCACGCCGCAAAGGACTATTCCGGCGCAGAGATAATGCGCACTCTTCGTGACGAGGTGTTAAATCGAGGCATTCCTGTTGTAGATTTCACTGCTGCGATTGAGCTTATTCTTGATGAGGACGGCAAGGCCGCCGGCGCTGTTTTGATGAACATGGAAACACATGAGCTGATGGTTGCCCGTGCAAAAACGGTTATAATCGCAACAGGCGGTGCAGGTCGTATGCACTATCAGGGATTTCCTACTTCAAATCACTACGGAGCAACCGCAGACGGTCTTGTGTTGGGATACCGTGTGGGCGCAAAGCTGCTTTATGCCGATACGCTTCAGTATCACCCGACAGGTGCGGCGTTCCCGCAGCAGATTTTCGGTGCACTGGTTACCGAAAAGGTTCGTTCGCTCGGTGCAAAACTTGTTAACCGTGAAGGTAAGGTTTTTATGCATCCACTTGAAACACGTGACGTAGCGGCCGCTGCAATTATACGAGAATGCTCCGACCGTGAAGAGGGAGTAGAAACAGGCAGTGGTAAGGCTGTATGGTTGGATACTCCTATGATTGAAAAAATCGGCGGTGATGGAACGATCGAAAAACGTATTCCGGCTATGATGCGTATGTTTATGAACTACGGAATAGATATAAGAAAAGAACCTATACTTGTATATCCTACTCTGCATTATCAGAATGGCGGACTTGACATCGACGTAAGCGGCATGACAACAAATGTAGAAAATCTGTTTGTTGCCGGCGAGGCTGTCGGAGGAATCCACGGACGTAATCGTCTTATGGGTAACTCACTGCTCGACATAATCGTATTCGGCAGAACTGCCGGAACGAATGCTGCAAAGAAGGCAAAGGAAACCGAAGTAAAGAAGCTGACGCTTGACCATATTGCAAAATTCGATGCAGAGCGCGCAGCCGCAGGTATCGAAACAGATGCTGTTTCACCGAAGCTTCTTCCTAACTATACTGACAGAAAAAGCGAAATATAAATAAACAGATAAATAAAAAAGGGACTGCACAGAAATGAAAGCGCAACGGAACGGGCTATGCTCGTTCCGCTGCCTGTTTTTGGGCGTATGTCTTTAAAAAATGAAAAGAGGTCAAAATCCATGCATTTATTTAATGGAGTTATATCTATATCTGATGTATCATATCTTATATTTTCAATAATGGCGATAGTGGCGCTAGGCTATCTGATCGGAAGAATTACCATAAAAGGAATTTCCCTCGGAACAGCAGGTGTATTTGTTGTTTCGCTGCTGTACGGAGCGTTTTTCTATGATAATCTTACAACGGCGCTTAAAACCGCTGAAATGGCGCACAACGGACTTAAAATAGTGGAAAATCTCGGACTTGTATTTTTTGTTACGTCGGTCGGATTTATCGCCGGACCGAAGTTTTTCAAAAATCTGAAAAAGAACTTTAAGTCATATATTCTGCTCGGCGTATCAATTATTCTTGCCGGCGGAATTACCTGTGTCGCATGCTATATGATAGGCCGACATTTTGAAAGTAATCAGCAGGAATTTCTTGCGCTTATCGATGGTCTGCTTTCCGGATCGCTGACAACCACTCCGGGTTTTTCTGCTGCAAAGGAAACAGTGAAAAACGTATATGCCGCAAATCCCAACCTTGCAAACGAGCTTGAATCTGCTGTTACCGTAGGCTACGGAATAGCATATCTGTTCGGTGTAATAGGCGTTGTTCTTTTTGTGCAGATTATGCCTAAACTTGTTCATGCAGATATGGATGAGGAAAGAAAAAAACTTGCAAGCGTAAATATGGATTCCGCAAAGCGCACAGCAAATTCACTAATTGATATTGATGACATGGGACTCGGTGCTTTTGGTTTGGCAGCGCTTATAGGACTTGTTATAGGAAATATCAGAATCCCCCTCACGTCACAGGGACTTTCTGGAACTTGCTTCTCCTTGACAACAACCGGGGGAGCTCTTATAACGGCGCTTGTTTTCGGACATTTTTCACATGTGGGAAAAATAAACATCATGCCTCCGAAAAAAACTCTCGAATGCTTGAGAGAACTTGGTCTTATGATATTCTTGATCGGTGCCGGTGTTGCCGGAGGGGCAAACTTTGCTAAATACTTTAAGCCGATATACTTCCTGTACGGAGCGCTTATGACAACCATTCCCATGATAGTTGGATTTATAATTGCTACAAAAGTGCTGAAGCTGAGTCTTTTAAATTCACTTGGCTCAATCACCGGAGGCATGACAAGTACTCCTGCATTGGGAACACTTATTCACGTTGCGAAAACCGAAGACGTAGCATCTGCGTACGCGGCAACATATCCGATTGCTTTGCTGGCAGTCGTACTGGTTTCACAATTTATGATTGTGATATTCGGATAATAAATATTTGCTGCTTAATTATCGAAAAGGTGGTAACAATGAAACAAATTGAAGTATCACGAGCGACAATGGGACGTATACCGACATATCTAAAATATCTTAAGGCTACAAACCATTATACCGAAAATATTTCTGCAACGGCGCTTGCTAAAAAGCTTGGTCTTGGCGAAGTTCAGGTTAGAAAGGATCTTGCCGCAGTAAGCGGTGCAGGCAGACCTAAAACCGGTTATAAAATTTCGGAATTGATTACTGCTCTTGATAAATTTCTTGAGTATGATGAGAAAAGCAAGGTTGTGATTGTTGGTGCCGGAAAGCTGGGAAGAGCTCTTCTGGATTACGGCGGGTTTAAGGATTACGGTCTTGATATTATGGCGGCTTTTGACATAAATGTAAGGGACGCAGAATACAGTAATTCCGGTAAACCTATTTATTCAATGGATTTGTTTGATTCGTTTTGTAAAAGCAATAATGTCAAAATCGGCGTTATTGCCGTTCCGGCAGAAAGTGCACAGGAGGTCTGCGACCGCTGTGTAAAAAACGGGGTTCGTGCTATTTGGTGTTTTGCACCGTGCACTCTTTGTGTACCTCCGGAAATTCCGGTTCAGTATGAAAACATGGGACTTTCACTGGCATACCTGAATAAAAAAATATAAGAAAAAACACTATGTATATAACTGCATAGTGTTTTTGTTTAATTTGCATAAATAATTTTGAATAAATAAAAAACTGCTGACAATTTGACGGTTAAATTTTAGAGTAAAATTTTAAATACAGTAATATTCTGTAAAAATAAAAGTATTATATCTGTACCAATGAAAGGATAATTGCTATGAAAAGAAAGAATAAAAAGAGGTTTTATTTGCTTCTTTTTTGTCGAAGGTCACAAGGAGATTATTGGCAGTGAGGACTGAAAATATACTATCTTTGTGTCGAGCCCGTGGGTGGTTTCTTATGACATAGCAGCAGAGGGCAGCTACGCATATATTACCTATTTTGAAACCGAAAGCACCGATATGCATTGTTCAGTTTCTTAAAAGATTGATTTTGAAAAAAAGGACGGTGAGCTTTTGACTTGTGTTGCCGAGAATTTGGAAAATACATATTTATGACAGTTTTGACATTTTGAGGGCAAATCTGCGGTATATCTTGATATGCCGCGGATTTTTTATGCCGATGCTCAGTAATATATTTACAGGTTGTTGATATAAGCATAATTGTGTGATATAATTTACACAATAGAAATAAAGACGGCGATTTCAAATTTTGTTGTCTGCAGGGAGAGATACGCATGACTATAGACTTTCACACACACTGTTTTCCGGATAAAATTGCAGAAAGAGCACTTTTGAAACTTTCATATATTTCGGGAGGGCTTAAATATCATACTAACGGTACAATCGGCGGACTGAAAAAATCTATGGAGAAAGAAAACGTGGATGCTTCGGTTGTTCTTAGCATTGCAACGAATGAGCATCAGATGCGCAGTGTAAACGATTTTGCAGCATCTATTAATAATGACCACGATATCTTTGCATTCGGATCGGTGTTTCCGGCTGCAAAGGACGCTATTTATGAACTCGAACGAATAAAGGCACTCGGATTAAAGGGTGTAAAATTTCACCCTGAGTATCAGGGATTTTATGTTGATGACGAAAGAATGAAGCCTATATACAAAAAGATTTCACAGCTCGGACTTATAACGGTTTTTCATTCCGGTGTTGATTACGGTTTTGCATCGCCGTTTCATTGCATGCCGGAAAATATGCAGAATGCATTAAAGTGGTTTGATTCTCCGGTAGTCGCCGCGCATTGGGGAGGCCTTAGCTGTTCGGAAAGAGTTATCAAGCTGCTTTGCGGACAAGACTTGTATATTGACACTTCATTCGGATACGGTCAGCTGCCGCGAGCCTCTGCAATGGAAATTATCGATAAGCATGGTATTGATAAAATGCTGTTTGCAACCGATTCACCGTGGCATACTGCCTCGCTTGAACGGCGCTTTTTGAATACCCTGGAGCTGACCAACAGCGAAATGCAGGCGGTTTGCTGCGGCAATGCAAAAAAACTGCTCGGAATATAAGGAGGAAATATATATATATGCGAAAAATAATACCGTTTGAACAGATTAACGAGGTTTCGGAATATATGAATGAAAAAGTGTTTTCGTATATTGACGCCCTCCAAAGCGAAAACTTTGAGGAATATGAGGATTTTGACCTGCTTGCGTTTGACTGGTATGACGTGCATAGCGAATGCACACAAACCTCCAAAATGGTAATTTATCTTGATAAAGAAGATTTGTTTTTCTTTTGTGCGGATGATGCGGCACTTCTGTGTGTCCGCACAATATGTAATGAAATAGAAAATCAGGAAATTATAAGCAACGAACAGCTTTTGTACATATTTTTCGTCAAGCTTTTAAAAGGCGATATGAGTTTTCTTGATAAGCTTGAAGCTGAAATGAACGAAGCGGAGGAGCAAATTTTAGGAGGCTCAAAAAAAACGCGCCAGAGCAGATGGCAAAATGGCGCAGTGAACTTTTGCGGCTAAAACGATACTATGAACAGCTGGATGCTATTTTTGATGAAATGTCCGCAAACGACAATGCTCTATTTTCAAGAAAAATATTGAAACGATTGTCTATTCTCGGAAACAGGACTGACAGATATTTGCGGACGGTTCTGGCGCTTCAGGATATTGTAAATCAGATGTGCGACCTGTACCAGTCCCAACTTTCAATACAGCAAAACGATTTAATGAAGATTTTCACGATAATCACTTCGCTTTTCCTGCCGCTTACTCTGATTACTGGCTGGTACGGAATGAATTTCAGATCAATGCCAGAACTTGAATGGAAGTATGGATATCTTTGCGTCATTGCCGTATGCGCAATAATCGTCATTATTTTGACAGCATATTTTAAGCGAAAAAAATGGATATGAAAAAAGACTGCGAGGATGACGGATATGAAAAAATGTAGAATAACGGTTATGAAAACGACACGCTACGACGACCTGATTGAAAAATTTGAAAATCCAATCGAACATGCCTGCGATATGTATGTGGGTCAAACCTTTATTGCAAACGGATGGCATAAGCCGGACGGAATGTGCGGCAGCGCGTGGGAAAGTATGTCTCAATTTGTCATGGCTTTGGCTCACGGAGGAAGAAATTTTTATGATGGCTGGATGAAAAATGAACGCTCTGCAATGATTTCGTGCAATGACGGATTCCGCCCGGTGAGTTTTCTGATAGAGGCACTTGACGATGACGCGGATTGATGTAACAAAGAAGTTATTTTCTTATGTATATTCTAATGTCACCCACCACTTTCGCCAATGGGTAATAAAAAAGTTACAAATAGAGGTGTAACAGCGGATAAAATGATTATAGACTAAGGATAAATATATGAATAGCAAGCAAAATATTACAGTAAGAGCTGAAAAAATCTGCTTGATAAAAGTCACATACAACAAACTAAAATACGCTTGAAGAGAATGCAATGACGCTAAAACAATAATTCTATAACATCAAATAATATTTCAGTATTTTTTCGGATTTTGCACAGCAATGAAATGATGGAAAAATATTTAGGTGTGATGTGAATAATTAGTAATAAATAGATAAAATGCTTACGACAACATAGATTATATCATATGTATTTTGTCTAGGTCGAGGGCAGAATTTTCTTACGAAATTCTCTAACCATCTACTTGGGCAATGGAGGTGTGGAGTGAAACTTTTATTTTAAGAAAAGTGTCACACACTATTTACAATTCAACAAATATACATATCATTGGAATGGGGGAAAAGCTATGGAAAATGCCTGTATCCATATATATTACGGTGACGGAAAAGGCAAAACAACCGCTTCGGTTGGGCTTGCGCTCAGGTGCTGTGGCCGGGGCTTTAAGGTCGGATTCACTTCGTTTTTGAAAAATTTTAAAAGCGGAGAGCTTATAAACGCACCGTTTAAAGTATTTTCGGATTATCCGGTTGAGGGGTTTTGGTACACCTTTGACGAAGCAAAACGCGCAAAGGTGCGCTCAGATGCACTTAAAAATCTTGATGAGGTGTTTTCGGCGGCAAAAGCTGAAAAGCTTGATTTGCTTGTGCTTGATGAGGTACTCAATGCAGTTACGTTAGGCTGTCTCAGCGAAGATACTCTGATAAAATATCTTGATAACAAGCCGGAGGGGCTTGAGGTGGTAATGACCGGAAGAAGTACTACCGAAAAGCTGTCCAAAATGGCAGACTATATAAGTGAAATACGGGCGGTTAAGCATCCGTATGACCGAGGACAAAAATCAAGGCTCGGTATTGAGGAATAGACAGAGTCAGTATAATTTGGAGGGTTAATTAAAATGAATAAAAAAATACTTTTGTTTTTGATGTGCTTTTTTGCGCTTGGCATGACAGTCAACGCGGAAAGAATCGATGATGACCGCGTGCAGTCTATTCAGGATATCGGTAATTTGTACGGCGTAACATATAATTCCGGCGAATGTTATGTCGTGGACAGCGGTCTGGATATTGTCGCCGGACCGTATAAAACAGTGTCGGATTACAGCGGATATTGCTATGCGGAGGATTACAGCGGAAATAAGATTTTGTTCGACCTGGACGGAACGGTAATCGCGGAAACGGACGAAAGCCATGACGTACAGCCACCGCAAAACGGGATATATGTAATTACCGAAATAAAGGAGCAGGGCGACGCGGATTTTTCGGTATACGATTATGCAACAAAGAAAGAGCTTTTGCACACAAAAGGTTTGTTTAATTATCATCTTGAGCAGCAGCCGGATAAAATGTTTATTGAAAAGGACGGAAAATATGCGATAATTGACAGCAAGTGTAATTTCATAACCGATTATATATATGATGATGTGAAAAAGCGGTTTAATCCGGAGTATGTGCCGTTTCCTAAGGCATATGCAATAGTTGTTCAGGACGGCGTTACAAAATATATCGATTGGAATCTCAATGAGATAAATCTTGATGACTATAACGGCGGTTTTTTTATCACAAACTGCCGTCATATGTACGGAAATGACGGATTTACCGATTATGGGGACTACTATGTTTTAGAAAGCGGAAACAGGCAGGCTCTGTATGATATGGCGTCGGATAAAATTGTAATTCCGTATCAGACGGAATATGAATTTATGCAAATGAACAATAAATATATCATAGTGAAAAAAGGCGATGAAGAAGCGGTTTTGAACCATTCGGGAGAAATTGTTGTTCCGTATAAAAATCAAAGGCTGTCCTTTACCGATGACGGGCTTGTTGCGTATTATTACTATGACGGCGAAACAGGGCACGACGGCGTGCTTAGTCCGGAGAACGGCGAAACCAAGGAAGAACCTCTCGGAAATATGGGATATTTTTATAAGGCGCTCGGTGAAACTAAAAAAGAGAATATCACACACGGCACTATTGTGTCCGGCGGCAAGGCAGCTGATATACGCAGCGAGGACTTAAGGAAATTTCTTGATGTATACTGGAATTTTGCGAATTATGAACGTGTAATTGCGCCGCTTGATGCCTACTATAATATAGATGAAACCTATATAAAATTGTGGAATAAGGACGAAAAAAGGTCATATGTGATATACAATAACTCGGCCATTATCGTCGGACAATTCGGCGAACAAACACAGTCGCACGGAACGGAAAAAATAAATTATGTCTGGTATAGGCCTGCTGTCAGCAACGGCGCAAATGCCTTGTACAATGCGTTTGAAAAGGTACGGCACACTTATTTTGACAAGCAGTACGAGGGCTATTTTGAGGCGCAGCGTGAAATTACTGAGGATGACAGGGCAAACATTCCGACAAATAATATTTTGCCGATTGACGGCGCGGATGATTGGGCAAAGCCGGAAATTCAGCGTGCTGCGGCATGCAATCTGCTTGTATACGATATGACCGGAAAGTATCGGGAGAATATAACGCGCAAAGACTTCTGCCGCTTGATTTACCGGCTGGTAGCGACGGAATTTAATCCGAGCAGCGATTCGAGAATGGGTTGCCGGACTGTGATACAAGATGTTATTAATGAACGGCAAATGTCAGATAAGGTTAATTCTGTATATTTTTCGGACTGTGTCGATTACGAAATAACATTTTTGGCTGCGGCGAATATAATTTTCGGCATGAATGACGGAACTTTTGCGCCGGAAGAAAATATTACACGTGAGCAGGCAGCGGCAATTCTGTACAGAACAGCCGAATTTTTAGGAAACAAAACTATGTTCAAACCTGAGCACGGCACACACTATGATGACAATAAAAGTATATCGGATTGGGCAAAAATGCCTGTTGATAGTATGAATGCGATGGGAATTATGAAAGGCGTGTCGGAAAAGATATTTGAGCCAAAAAAATATTATACGGTTGAACAGGCTGTAGCTACTCTACTTAGGATGTATGAATGTTATTAAGTATCATAAATCATTGTAAAAGAACCTGCAAAAAGGGAAAAGAAAACAACTCCTGAGGCGGAATAAAAAACTGCCACAGGAGTTTTTGGTACCTTTTATTTAGTGTTGCAGAAGAGAATTATTAAATATTACATCGAATTAATTTGTGTGTTTTTTTGTTAATTTGTTTAGAAAATGTTAATTGAAATACATTATTTTTGGTGATATATTATAACTACAATACTAAATGAAGGAGAAAAGGTATGAAAAAGATTATTTCTATATTGCTGGGCGCAGCAATTATTTCATCATCTTCGGTTGTGACGTTTGCGGAAGATAGCACGAATGATGTGCAGATAAATGCTTTATCGGCATATACGTCAAAACTTTGTACAATTAATTCCACAATTACGGATTTGCCTGAAAATGTTACGGCAGATGAGCTTGCGGATTCGGTAACAAATGCTGTATCTGGTGTTTCGGTTCAAAATGCCGAAGGGGCGGAAATAAGTGGAAAAACACCTGTAACAAAAGGCTGTGTTTTGATTATTGACGGCAACAGATTTGTTATTGGTGAACTGATTAGGAACAGCTTTGAAAGTCCGTACGGATTTTTCTCGGGATCCCAAAAATTTGATATTAAGTATAATTCAAATGCCGGTTCGCCGTCGTTTAAAGAAAACAGCTATGCGCAAACTGGAGTAAAAAAGCTCGGTGATCCGTTTTATGTGTTTGACCCTGATCAAAGCCGCACAACATGGGATGCATACATGGCACTGAGTGATGCATATTCAAATACAAGATATTGTATGGCTTCTTTTGATTTTATGATTCAAAATTCATCGGAAGTTATAGGAACAAATACAAATGTTTGGAATGAAAAATCAAATCCATCAAGCGGTTCCAATTCTTTGGGAAGCACTAACAAAGACGCATATCAAGCGATAGATCCGTTTCTTATAAGCTCTACAGACGGAGTTGTCGTTCCGGCCGCATCAATCAGCGGAGTTGATACCGATGTAAAAATAGCAGATATTGATGTCGGAAAATGGTATCACTTTGCAATAGAAATTGAAAGTGACGATACGTATTCTTCAGGCACAATTACAAGCAAACCGCTTGTTACTATTTACTTAAACAACAGGACGTATTCGTACTATATGGATCTCGTATCACCGGGCATCCGGAACTTGAGATTGGCTCCCACCAAGGGAACAAAAGTAAACTTTGACAACATATTTTCTTACACTGTGCAGGAAACCGGAACAATTGCGCATAAGTATAAACCGTCAATGTTTAAGTATGCTACATTTAGTGTAAAATATGGTTCTTCGTATTCGATTTTCAGTAATGTAATCAGAGGAATAAAAAAGAATAGCACATCTGTTGGCGAGGTCCTTGCGCAGTTGAATGTATCGGACGATGCAACATCTGTTAAGGTATTCAATGATACCGCATGCACCAAGGAAGCCAAAGACGACGACATGGTGACAAACAATACAGTTTTTGTGATAGGATCTAAGGGCGGATTTAATATAGAAACGCTGTACAATTATTATACGCCTGAACAGCCGTCCAGTGCATCTGATTTCAAAGTGAATGCAGATTGGACAGATGACAACGGATATTATTATGGATACGGAGATATAACGGCAGCTCAGGTAAAGGAAAAAGTTGTAGCCGATGTAAATGCAACCGTGCAGGTGATTGCAAAAGACGGAGCAACAGAACTTGCGGATTCCGACATAATAGAACGGGGAGCAAGCATAATTGTAACATCAGAAAACGGTAAATCAAAGACAAAGAAGATTTTTGGTGATGCAAAGTGCAGGCTTTTGGAGCCGATATGCACGGTTAACGGATTGAATGCAGACAAGAGCTTGGCGGATGACGCATCTTTGGACGTATCACTTAATGTAGACTGTTTCTATCCTGATGAAAAAAATGAATATGCATTAATTTTATCCGAATATGACGGTTCAGAACTATTGGATTGCAGAGTAACACCATTTAAGGCGACAACTGCCGGAACGAGTACAATTAGCACAACGTTACCTTTGAAAAACGGAAATGATATCAGTTATAAGGTAATGGTTTGGGACAGCATGTCAAATACTGTGCCGTTAAAAATGACAACTACGCTTACAAACAAGCTGGCAGGCAAGACAATTGCGTTCTTCGGTGATTCGATTACAGGCTTATGGGATCCGGGATACCCGGGATATGTGCAAGATTTGATAGGAGTTGAGGCAATAAATTGCGGCATCAACGGTACTACTGTTGCCGACATGACGGATGATGCCCATAAATATTATTCTATAGCCTACAGAATACGTGCGCTGCTTGATACAAGCATTGACAGACAGCCTATGATTGATTATGCAAAAAATAATACAAGCGATACAACGCTGCAGCATTTGCAGAACGGATTAAACCTTGACATTTCTCAGCTTGACGCAATAACAATGCTTTACGGTACAAATGACTTTACTTATTGTAATCCTCTTGAAAATGTAAATGATCCCAAGGATACAACTACAATTAAAGGCTCTATCAGATATACGGTTGAACAGCTGCATGCAGCAAATCCTGATATGAAGATTATCATATTCCTGCCATTCTACCGTGATAGACAAACCAAAACAAGCGATACCGTGACAGACAGAAAAAATTCCGATGATTATACAAACACTATCGGCTTATATGTAAGAGATTACGGCAATGCAATAAAAGAGGCTGCCGACGAATACGACTATGTTGACTGCTATGATTTGTATGAACTGAGCGGAGTTGATAGATATAACTATCAGAAATATCTATATGACGGACTGCATTTCAGCAATCCTGACGGTTTGAAAATGATTGCAAGCAAACTATCAGACTGCATAATAAAATCTTTTAA
This sequence comes from Bacillota bacterium, assembly GCA_029007725.1. Taxonomy (GTDB): domain Bacteria; phylum Bacillota; class Clostridia; order UBA1381; family UBA1381; genus UBA1738. Next base: position 85,929 of record JAQXIJ010000061.1, read on the forward strand.
TTAAAATTTATTTTCAAGGAGATATATCAATGAAAAAGAAATTTTTTCAAAAAATGGTGGCAGTGTTGACCGCGACGGTATGCATTTTAACAAACGGTGCGCTTGCTGCGACATTACCGGAAAATTCAACATCCGGATTAGGCGATCAGAACTTTAACAATCCGGATGTAAATAAAAAAATATTGGTTAGTGACTGGACAAATGGAAATTTCTGGCTTCAAAGAGTGGTTGCTATGACCGAAACAGATGGTGATAATACATATGCGAGAATGATTGATGTAACGGGAAGTTGGGGACGTGCAGATGCGGTAATCAATGCAACGAATCTGACCGCGTCTGATACGCTGAAATTGTCGTTTAAATATAACAATGGTGATAATTCGGACCGTTCTATACGGTGCAACGATTATGGCAGCTCAGATCTGGTTAACTTTAATTCGGACGGTACGGTGACATTATGCGGCGGTGTAAACCCGATGACATATGTTCCGGGAAAATGGTTCACGGTTGATCTTTATATTCACGGTCAATCACAATTTTTCTCAGTAGTTCTGACGGATGAAGATGGTAACAAACAGCACGCTCTCGGCTATCAGAGCGAAAAGTTCGGACAGTATAGTTCTCTGCAGTTCAGAAACCATACTTCAAAAACACCGTGGTATGTGGACGATATTAATGTAAAAATTATGAGCACAATGGACGCTCTTGATGAAGCTAAAACAAGCACACAGGACTTTTCAAATATTGATGGTACATTAAATGTAACAAATATCAGAGGGGCAGATCAGTTCCTTGTAGGCGGAACAAAAGAAACTCTTAAAATAGAAAAAGCAACCGGAGTTTGTGGAAAGGATGCACAAGATGTTTCGCTACACGCATATTATACAGGCACATCGTTGAGCAACAACGTATGGCAGTGGATTGCTATGGGAGATAGCACAGTAAGCAAAATTTACTCATTTGATTTTTGCAACAACGATAATAAGGTAAGCAAAAATTTCCAGTTTAAGATCGGAAGCACAAAAAAATTTATATACTTCTCACCAAACGGTGAAATTACATTCAGCAACAATGCAAACGGTGCGGTAAATGACGGAACTGCTGCACAGAAATGGCCGCTGCTGCAAAATTATGACATTGGTAAGTGGTATCATATAGATTTACTTATGGATACAGATTATAATATTGATATTTATATTGACGGCGTATTGAAAGGAAGTTTTAAAACAGATAATATAGGAGATTTTGGCGGTACGGCATTTAACTTTAACGGCGGACAGGATATGTCTTTCTATTTGGACAATACCTACTTCAATATTGGTAAAAAAGAAGATTTGCTTGCAAAGATTAAAACAACCGAGACTTCTGTTGAAGAAAAATAAATATAGTGACATGTAGAAAACATTAAGAGAGATGCTGCGTGAAAGATGCAACATATCTTTTTTTGCACGATCTATTTTTTTATACTGTTGGCGAGGCGCGATACGGCTTCTTCAATTCTGTCGTCCTCGATGCCGGAATAATTGATTACTATAGTATGAGCACAGGTGCATGGTATGCTGTGAAAATAGTGCGACAGGCACACGGCGTTTATGCCGTTTTTTCTTGCTGAGGCGACAACCTCTTCGTCAGTCATATTGGTATCGATGTGCAGCAGAAAATGCAGTCCGGAGGATTCCTCTGATATTTTCGAAATTCCCTCAAGCGAACTTTTGTTTATGCAGGACATAATGAAGTCACGTTTTTTTCGGTAATAATTGCGCATACGGTTTATATGCTTTTCAAAATATCCATTTGAAATGAAAGCGGCAAGCGTATATTGCTCAAAAGTAGAGACGGTACAGGAATAGAATCCGAGCTTATTGTAGAAGTTGTTTATCAGATGCGGAGGAAGAACCATATAGCTTATGCGAATTGTTGACGCAAGACTCTTTGTAAAGGTATTCATGTAAATCACCTTTTCAGAAACATCAATGCTTTGAAGCGACGGAATGGGATTCCCCATAAGGCGAAATTCCGAGTCATAATCGTCCTCAATGATATATCGGTTATCGGATTTTGAAGCCCAGCCCATAAGCTCATAGCGACGGCTTACAGGCATGATTTTTCCGGTGGGGTAGTGGTGCGATGGAGATATATGCAGAACATCGGCATTATGCTTTTCGATATATTCTATGTCAATTCCGTTTTCGTCCATAGGTGCAAAAGTGCAGTCCACATTGTTACTTTTATAAATCTGATATACCTTCATATATCCCGGATCTTCTACAGCGTATCTTTTGTCATATCCCAAAAGCTGAACCAAGAGCCCATACAAATATTCTGTTCCGGCACCTATAAAAATTTGTTCCGGAGATGCTGAAATTCCTCGGAAATCGGCCAGATACCGGCAAATTTCAATGCGCAACTCGTCTATGCCGTTGTACGGTGAATTTTGCATTAGCTCAGCACTTTTATCTAAAATTACACCTCGCATAAGCTTCGACCAAACTGAAAACGGAAATTTTTTTGGATTTGTCTGGTTACTTACAAAATCGGCAAAATATGTTTTTTGTGCCCTTTCAGCGGCGGCAGACATTTTCGGCACTGCATTACTTTTCAAGGGCGTGTCGATGTCAGCGGCAAAAAAACCGATTTTTGGAACTGAGTAAACGTAACCTTCAGCCAAAAGCTGCTCATATGCATTTTCGACCGTAACTGTGCTGACGCCAAGATTTTTTGCAAAAGCCCGCTTTGACGGAAGACGCGTTTTGGATGGAATGTTTCCGTCTAATATGTCTTTTTTTATACATTCATAAAGATGTTCATAAAGCTTTTTGCTACCGATGTCCACAAAAGAATATGTAAGCATAACTGACCTCCGTCTGACCATATAAAAAATATGTATTCTGGACATTTACATATGGTCAGATATATTATATTATAGTTTGTGAAAAAAGTCAATAATTCATACCAATTTATACAACAGAAAGGGAATGAGGTAACATGAAAGAAAAACAGTATGAGCTGAACAAGCAGCTGGCACAGATGTTAAAGGGCGGAGTGATAATGGACGTAACAACGCCTGAGCAGGCAAAAATTGCCGAAAAGGCCGGAGCGTGTGCAGTTATGGCACTAGAAAGAATACCGGCGGATATCCGCGCGGCAGGCGGCGTTGCAAGAATGAGTGACCCGAAAATGATTAAGGAAATTCAGGCGGCAGTTTCCATACCTGTTATGGCAAAATGCCGTATCGGACACTTTGCCGAGGCGCAAATTCTGAAAGCAATAGACATTGACTACATAGACGAGAGTGAAGTGCTCTCGCCTGCTGACGATGTATATCACATTAATAAAACGGAATTTAAAGTCCCGTTTGTGTGCGGTGCAAAAAATCTTGGCGAAGCGCTCAGAAGAATTAATGAGGGTGCAGCTATGATTCGTACAAAGGGTGAACCTGGAACGGGTGATGTTGTGCAGGCTGTGCGCCATATGCGCATGATGAACAGCGAAATTTCAAAAATCACGGCTATGCGCGAGGATGAGCTTTTTAATGAAGCAAAAGAGATTTGCGTACCGTATGAGCTTGTAAAATATGTGCATGACAGCAAGCGTCTGCCGGTTGTAAACTTTGCGGCAGGAGGCATTGCAACTCCGGCTGACGCAGCGCTTATGATGCAGCTTGGTGCAGAGGGCGTTTTTGTTGGTTCGGGAATATTCAAATCGGGTAATCCAGAAAAACGTGCAAATGCAATAGTAAAGGCAGTTTCAAATTTTACCGATTCAAAGCTGATAGCTGAGCTCTCCGAGGATTTAGGTGAAGCTATGGTAGGAATTAACGAACAGGAAGTCGAACTTCTTATGTCCGAAAGGGGACAATGATATGACAGCGGCGGTACTTGCAGTGCAAGGTGCATTTGCAGAGCATATAGCAATGCTAAATAAAATAGGTGTTGATTGCATAGAATTAAGGAAAAAAAGTGATTTAGAAAAAAAATTTGATGGAATAGTTCTTCCAGGGGGAGAAAGTACAGTACAGGGAAAACTCTTGAAAGAGCTTGATATGTTTGACATTATACGCAATAAAATAGTGGGCGGAATACCAACGCTTGCGACATGTGCCGGACTGATTTTGCTTGCGGAAAACATCGTAAATGATGAAGCAGTATATTTTAAAACGATGCCCGTTACGGTTAGACGCAATGCGTACGGCAGGCAGACGGGAAGTTTTTTTACCTGTGGAATGTTTGCAGGGCTGTGCGGAACATTTCCTATGAATTTTATCCGCGCACCGTATATTGAATCTGTCGGCAGCGGAGCAGAAGTGCTTGCGGAGGTTGACGGAAACATTGTCGCGGCAATGTATAAAAATCAGATTGCTATGTCGTTTCATCCGGAGCTTAGCGATGATACAAGAATACATGAAATGTTTGCTGAAATGATGAAAGCATAAAAAAAGCTATGGTATTGTACCATAGCTTTTTTGTATCAGTTTTATTTAGGCTGCTTGCCGATGTATGCAAGTATTCCGCCGTCAACATATAAAACGTGACCATTTACAAAGTTTGACGCATCAGAAGCCAAAAATACAGCAGGACCACCTAGGTCTTCAGGAGTTCCCCAACGTGCTGCAGGAGTTTTTGAAATAATAAAGCTGTCGAATGGGTGACGTGAGCCGTCCGGCTGAATTTCGCGGAGTGGAGCTGTTTGAGGCGTTGCGATATAACCCGGTCCGATGCCATTGCACTGAATGTTGTATTCGCCGTATTCCGACGCTATGTTTCGTGTAAGCATTTTCAATCCGCCCTTTGCGGCAGCATATGCGGATACTGTTTCTCTGCCGAGCTCTGACATCATTGAGCATATGTTAATGATTTTTCCGTGTCCCTTTTTAATCATTGACGGAATAACTGCCTTTGATACAATGAACGGAGCGTTAAGGTCAACATCGATGACCTGTCTGAACTCGTCGGCAGTCATATCGCACATTGGGATTCTCTTTATAATTCCGGCATTGTTTACAAGAATGTCAATAACTCCGACTTCCTTTTCGATGGTCTTTACAAGCTCATTTACCGCGTTTTCGTCGGTAACATCACAAACGTAACCGTGGGCCTTGATTCCTTTTTCTTCATAAGCCTTTATGCCTTTGTCTACAAGCTCTTGCTTGATGTCGTTAAATACAATCGTTGCGCCTGCATCGGCAAAGGCGGTTGCGATTGCAAAGCCGATTCCGTATGAAGCTCCGGTTACAAGAGCAATTTTTCCTGTTAAATCAAATTGTGACATGATTTTCACTCCTTATCTTAAATCCTTTGTTTCGATAAAGTCCATATCGTCAAATTCCTGGTTTTCGCCGCACATTGCCCAGATAAATGAGTAATTTTTTGCACCGACGCCGCTGTGAATTGACCAGCTAGGTGAAATTACCGCTTCTTCATTGTGCATGATGATATGTCTTGTTTCCTGCGGCTCTCCCATCATATGGAACACAACATCATTTTCGTCCA
>JAQXIJ010000062.1 GCA_029007725.1 Bacillota bacterium
AACTGTAAAGCGGTCTGCATTTTTATGTCTACCATGGGGAAAAGCCTTTTCCCCGCGCGTTCTTTGCCTACTTGACATTTAGAATCAAAATAAATTTGACGTCAAATATTAAGTGTTAATTTCATTCAAAAAATAATCATGATTTTAGTATGTGGAAAGCAAAAACTTCAAAACAGGCAAAGTAATGATATTACATTACCTTGCCTGTTTTGACCGCTGAAACCCCTGATTTCATGCGGTTTAAAATGCTCTAAAAGTCCACATATATATCTTATCATTTTAACAATATCTCAAATTGACTGTTCTCTAAAAATTTCTTGCATTCCACCGCAATAAACGAATGACACATGTTATGACCTATAATTATCTGACACCTGTTGATTTTTCTGCACCGAGAGAACCGCTTTATTTCGACAGTACAGCCGGAGTATGCACAGCCTGCGGACTATTGGAAATTGCAAAATATGTTCCTGAGGCTGAAAGCTATTCCTACACTATGGCTGCAATAAAGCTGCTGAAGGCAACAGATGAAAAATTCTGCAATTACAGCGAAGGTGAGGATGCTATAGTTATGATGGGAACGGAGAGATATCCGCATAATGAGCAGGACTTCAACGGTCTGCATATCCCGATTATTTACGGTGATTTCTTCTTTGTTGAAGCCTTATATAAGCTTATGGGCAATGAGTTTTTAATCTGGTAAGTATAAACTGAAATAATACAATCCCCTTTGAGCAAGCCGATATAAGACTTGCTCGAAGGGGATTTTGTTGCCCTTGCTTTTTTTGGATTTTGCGGTACAATAATTTATCTGTTATAAATATTGCCTATTACACTGTCGGGGATAATAAATTCGGGGCAGCCCTGCGCTCCTGCGGCAACCTCATATTTATCAAAGCATATTACCAAATTTCCTGTATCGTTTATATAAAAGCTCTGATTGTCCTTTATTTTTTCAAAGCTGTCTGTAAATTCGTCGTTTTCAAGCCAATAAAGCCCATCGTTGTTTTCGTTTTCGTATTTCATCTGCTCTTTGATGTATGCGCTTATGGGTGTAACATAATCAGCATTGGCTTTGAACAAATCATTTAATTTAAGCAGAGTATTTGTCTTTTTATCAATGTTATAGTAGGTATGCTTTGTTGATGATGAGCCTGCTGTATTACAAATATAAACATCAAGGGCGAGAATGTCATCATTATTGGTTTTGACGCTGTAATCCGAATCGATGTCCATATGAATCTCTTCACTGCCAAACTCTTTTTTTAGTTCCTTTACATCATTTTCATATGCAAGAATTAAGGCTTCTGCGTTTTCCTTAAATTCCCTATTTAATTTATCTTCAAGCTCCTTGTCAAGCAGTCCCTCAATTTCAGTTGTTACTATAGTTGCCCGGTAGCCGTTCTCGGCAGCTTCATATCTTCCGAAGGTGACAACCCTGACAATCTGCCCTATAACCGGCACATCTCCCAAGGCTGCAGCAAGCGCGGGATATATATTCAGCGTAAGAATACAAGCAGCGCATAACCCGGCTGCAATTCCCGATGCCCATTTCAATTTAACTCTTTTTACTGTTCTTTTCATACCGTAAGCCTCCTTAATATTATTAAAAACAATACTCTTTATTTTGTCTGTATCTATATTGGGCGGATATTGACTTAAATCATCTTTTTCAAGCCCCAAATCCTTTAGCAGATTTCTTTTTTTTCTCATAACACTTCCTCCGTTTCCGATAAAATTTTTTTGAGCCTTTGCCTTCCTCTTGACAGCTTGGTTTTTACGGTAGATAAATTCACTCCGGTTGCAACTGCAATATCTCTCAGCTTTTCGCAGTATCTGTAATAACGGACAAATATTTCGTTATCCGGCTCTCCAAGCTCCATTACAGCCTTCCATAGAAAATCATACATAACAGTATCTTCGGTTATGCTTTTTTCGTCCGGCAATTCGATGTCGTCAATAGAGGTGTATTCCTTCCTTTGCATAAACCTTTTAAGCGCATAATTGCGTGCGGTTGCCGCAATATATGAACGAATGGTGCCCTTTTGCAAATCTATTTTGTCTGCATTTTGCCATAAGCTTATGAATACATCGGAAATTATTTCCTCTATATCCTCACGCATCAGAATTGCTCCCGCAATATTATACAGTACCGTACTGACATATGGGGTATAAAGCTCTATTGCGCTTTCTATTGCTTTGTCGTTTTTTTTCTTCAACTGCTTGAGTAGCCTTGCTTCATCTGCCATATTTCCAACCTCTCTTAAGTGTTTGTTAAAAGCTCTTAACCTTACATCTATATATATCCATTTAACAATAAAAAGGTTTCAAAATTTAATGATTTTTTCGGAAATTCTTAAAGAAATTCTGCTGTGGAATTTACATTTATAAATAACTCTATTATTTATCACACTCTGAGACATTCGTTTCTCAGAGTTAATTATAGCATATTTTACCTATTAAAGTAAATTACATTTTATATTACACTGTGGAATTTACTGTGAGAATTGACTATTGGTTACTATTTAGGTATCAAAAAACCAGTAAAAAAGCCGTTGTGCAAAACGTAGAATTTAAAAAATAAATTTTTAATAAAATTTTATCATTCAAAGAAGTTATCCACACATGTAAGTCTGAATTTAATACTTCTTGATTTTCGATATTCATACTTTCGGTATTTTGATTTTCATACCGCTTTTCTTTCGGGTTATGTATAAAGTTTTTTACATAAATAATATTCGGTCT
>JAQXIJ010000063.1 GCA_029007725.1 Bacillota bacterium
ACCCCTGCCGTTGAGCTTGCGAGCCTTTCGCAAGAGGAACAGCAGGGTTTTTTAGATGCAATGGACTATTCACAGAATACGCCGTCACTTTCTCAGGCACAGCGTATCAGAAAGTTAAGCCAAAGCGGGCAATGCACGGTGGAGGCAATGCGAGAGATTATGTCGGAGGAAAAGAAAAGTGAGCTTGATAAAATTATTATTTCAAATGATGAACTGAAAAGATATTTTCCCCGTTCTTTTTCACCCAAGCAAATGAGGGATACCATTTTCAAATTGCTTGAAAATTGGCTGAAATCAAGAAAACAAAAAAAGGAGTTGGAAAAATGAGCAATCAATTATGCCCCAAATGTCAAACCGGTTTAGAAAGCTATCAGCTTGATCCGAAAAGCGAGTCTTGCCCGTATATTGCCTGTCATAACGGTAATAACTGTGCATTTTTTAAACCATTAAAAGATGAAAGCGAGAGTGATACAGATGAAGGAGTTTGAAGTAACTGTAACGGAAACCCTGCAACGAACCGTAACAGTCGAGGCAGATTCAAAAGACGATGCCTTGCAAATGGTTGAAGATATGTACCGAGATTCCGAAATCATTTTAGACAGCGAAGATTATGCCGGAGTTGAGTACAGTTCAAACGAAGGAAAGGAAATTGAAAAAGAAAACACAATGGAAGTCCTGCTTGTTAAGCCCGGTCAGTATGCAGAAATGACCGAGATAAGAATATTATTTTTTATATCTTTAAAACATTCACGCGTATTTTTTACATCTCCTGACGAAACTAAATTTGCCAGAAGTTTTATATTATATGTCGGATAGTTTATCATATTATATGCTTCATCTTCAATGATCGAGTCGTCACTGCAATATAATCTTCCTTCAAGAAAATGTGCACGATATTTAAGTATAGCCATAATTTCTTCATAAACACGCGGTATGTCCGATATATTTTTTGCAATCCCGCTTAGTCCGATATCGCATAATGTTCCGGTTTTATCCGTAAATTCATCCAAAAGACAACTTAAAAGTTTTTTTACTTCATCTTCATTTTTTTCTTCTGCATTGATCAACATAGCAAATTCGCCTTCACTTTTTTGTGCAGAGACAAATTTAAATTTATCAGAAAAGATTTCTGAAATCATATTTTCAATTAATGCGTCAAGCAGCATCATCTCAGATACTTTTTGTTTATTTCTGTATTCTGTAACATCTGTTACTATAACAGCGACAAAGATATTTTTCTGATCCATATCTATGTCCATCATCTTGAAGTTATTTGCCATTTCTGTTTCATCAAATTCATTTATTTCAAGAAGCGACAGTATAAACGAATCACGATAAAACATTTTATTTTCCTCAAACCACTGACCTGTATCTGCATTTTCCTTCAAAATATTATTCATGAAGAACAATAATGACATATCTCCTTTTTCTTTATTTTTATCTCCTTTGAAAAAGCTGTCCGCAACATTCAGCATTGGATTTGAAACATAATTTATTATATAAGTAATTATAAAAATTGAAACTATTACTACAAGCACTGTCATAATCCAAAATATCAGCTGTATAGGGGCTCCGCTCCTGTACATAGAATGTGTATCAGAAACAACGGCAAAAAATAATTTATATTCATTTGAATACATAGAACTGACAAGATATTTACTGCCAAACGAAGATACGGGTTTCTCATTTGTGCTGAATTCATAATTCCTATATTTATCGTATATTTCATTATCAGAAGCAAAAATCAGATCTCTGTCAGAATTTAAAATCAAAAAATCACTATATCCCTTATTAGGGAGCAACTTCACAACATTTTCAAGCAATGCGTCATAACTTATGTTTACAACCATACGATTGTTTGGCTTATTAATCGATTGAAAAATAACGCTAATCACATTGCTTTTTATGCCGGGTCCTTCATTTGCTTGTCTTGTTGGAAGAATGGTCATATATTCTCCTTCTGTATCTTTTTCCATCCAATCCCTATCATAAAAAACATCTACATTATAGTCAACTCCCGTGTTAGTCAATATAAGATGTTTTTCGTAATCATAAAAATATATTGATTTAATATATTTATTTGATAATGCAATCTCCTTTAGAAAATCATGCATATTTTTCTTAGAGTCCAAATATATATCAAGAAATTTTCCTTTCGGCTCTATTCCTCTTGCTCGTTCTTCCTCATATTGTTTCCCTATATATGAACATTCGAATGACAATATATCATCATTTACCATTGCTTGCATATATATGTTATTTATTTGGTTAATAATCAAAGAAAATATCGATGATGTATTTTCAATATATTGTTCATTAAGTTTAGATGTTCTCATACGCCGTTCATCTTCTGCCGTTGTATAAGAAATCAAGGTCAAAATAAAAAATGGTATAATTATAATAACAAGAGCTGCACATATAATTTTTCTGTGCATTTTTCTAGTATGTATAGAATTAAATGTTATTCTTGTCATAATTCTACCCCTCATTGTTCTAAAATAACATCTTCCATTCTAAAACTATATCCTCTTATATGTGCTTTAGGTGCATCATCAACTATATAACTCACAACATAAATTTCCCCGTCATCAAACTGTACCCAGCCGGTATAGCCCAGGTCTGATTTTGGGCTTCTATCAAAATCCAACGGAAAAATCCTCACGGACTGTTCTTTTCTCTCTGAAGCAAGTGCACTCTCAATATCTGTAAATGCTGCAAATACATTTTGTGTCCAATTTCCGAGCCAGCCCTTTCCCCCTTGCATATATCTGTGTGTGATCATTATTTTATTGTTTATAAGCTTTCCGGAAACAGGTCTGTGACATCCCGGAATAGGAACATTATATACTCCATTCCATGTTTCGCCGTTATCATATGAAATTGACTTCATACAGTCGTATCCCATTCCCGAATTTTCACGCATAAACGCTACGAGTGTTTTATTTTCTATAGGCAAAATCGATGCTTCACAAAGATTATAACGTTTGTCTGCACCAACAACAATTTTATTGCTCCAGCTTTTCCCTTTGTCATCAGAATACCATAAATATTGTTCTGATTTTTTTGTTTCATTATTCTTAAAATGTGCACTGATTATCCATCTTCCGCATTCAAGCTCGAGTAATTTGTCCGGAACAATTCCTTCAGCGGGGGTTTCTATAGGTTCTGAAAATACGTTACCCTCCTCATCGCCTTTCCACATATATACTCTTGCAGCTTTATCTTCATGTTCAAACACCCTGTCGCATAAAATTACAATACTATCGTCATGCAACCTGGTTAATCGCGGATTATTATAGAAACTGTTATCTTTAAACGGCTCATTGAGATAACGCTTACCACTCCAACTTCTGCCTTTGTCTGTACTTTCGCACATTGCAAGTCTTGTATCATATCTCTTTTTATGATGTTCACACTCAGCAAATATACAAATTAGCTTTCCCGACTTTGTTTTAATAATGTCAGGCCATGCCTCATATTTTGTA
>JAQXIJ010000064.1 GCA_029007725.1 Bacillota bacterium
GCAGATTTAGTCGGTGATTACTTATTTACCGATAAAGATTTTGTTCGTAGGTTGTTTAACGAGCACCGCAATATATTTGAAAAGATTTTCGATGAAATTAAATATCTGTTAAGGATAGTAACGGCGGGCAGTAAAGAGGCAAGGCAGATTGAAAAGGTTAAAAGGGCTTTTGAGGACGTCTACCGTGAAAGCGGAGAAGTACAAAAAAATACCGCTGATGAGGGCGTGGTTAGTTACAGTATTGGATTTAGCGAAGAAAATAATACCTCTGAAACGCAACAAATATTATCGTTAATAAATAATAGTATGGAAAAAATATCAGACAAACAGGTATTTAATGTTGCGTACGATAATGGCATAGAAAATTTTTCAAAAAAGACAGACTATGTTATGAAAGTGTTTAATGAACAGGAAAATATAGCCCATAATTCTGTTATAGGTGATGTGGAATTATCTAAATCAGGTGCTAAAAGTACGATTATGCATGGCTTTGGCAGAGAAAAGCTTGCAGCAATCAAAGCTATTAAGCCCGTAATAGAAAACGGCGAGGTTATCTCAAAAGTCACTAATTACAACAATACCGATGTAGACCGTTACATAGTTGCCGCAAAAGGCGTTATTAACGGTGAAAAAGCAATTGTAGGAGTTGTAGTGAAGTCTTATCCGAGTAAAATCGGAAACAGCAAATTTTATCTTCATGAGGCGGAAATAATAAAGACGGGTTCACCCGTCATGACTGCACCGCAATTAAGCGTAGATACAGTGAGCAAATCCGCCTTTGACAGTACTGTACCACAAAAAGCGCAGTCTGTCAATACCAGTATATCCGAAAATTTCGAAAATGATACCAAAAATATTCTGCCTGTTAAAAATAGTATTTCCAATAAAAAAGCTATAGAGAGCGGAATATCAAACAATACAATATCTGCTTCTGATACTGATATTAGGTATAGTGACAGGGATAGCTTTACCTATAAAGAATATAATAGATTGATTTATAAAAAACCAATCAAGGTAAGCAAACAAGATTGGGTTAAGGTTAATTCACGGCGAACGCAGAAGTATGCACATATCAGTGATGAAAATGTTCCTGTACTTGATTTAATTAAACTTGCTGAATATAATAGAATTAATGAAGCATGCGGTTATGTTATCAGAAATATTGATAAGTATTCGTTCAACATTGTTTCAAAAAGGAAAATTAAGTCTGAATTTAATGGTATTTACAAGGAGGAATCTAAATCCAATGAGAAAACTTATCCGCAAAATGATAGAAATGGGAATAGAGAAGGATTTGATAGAAGGAGTAGTGAGTCTCCTCGATACGGAGGAACAATACGAGAAAATGCGTCAGAAATTAGACAATCTTCGGAGTCTGAGTACGACAACCATTTTGGGTACGGCGCTTCTGATAGCGGACGAGGAATAGGACTTTCCACCCAAGGTCATTTGCAAGCAGTTGACAACGATAACGAAACTCAACAAAATAACACAGATGTCAACAAGCGATTTTCGGTGAGTGCAGATGAGAACAGGTCGGATATAACACCTGAAACAAGCTCCGCATACAGTGACAGCTTTATAAACCGGGAAGCATATTACGATAAATTAAGAAGCAGACAAGCCTTTGATGTAGATTTATCACAGATAGAAGAGAGGTATCTGGATACATACAAAAAAGCCGCAGAGAGCGGAGTATTAAACGATACAAAGCGCACGCACGAATTAGTTGATATGATTGCAAAAATATCGGCAGACAAGGGTGTGCGTTTTGATTTTGTAAACAATGAAAAAATTTCTAAATCAGGCTTTGCGGCAGATGATAAAATTGTAAACGGATATTTAGACGAAAAAGGCAATATTGTAATAAATATAGACTCGTCAAAAGCGCTTGAAAGCACAGTAGGTCACGAAATCACGCATATTTTAGAGGGCACGGAGCTTTATGCAAAATTAGAAACCGCCATTACCGAGTATGCAATACAAAAGGGTGAATATGACAACAGACTTGCTGCGCTGACCGAACTGTACAAAAATGTTGAGTGTGCAGATGTAAGCAAAGAGCTTGTTGCCGATTTAGTCGGAGATTATTTGTTTGACGACAGCGAGTTTATTCGCAGGTTATCTACCGAGCACCGCAATATATTCGAAAAGATTTTCGATGAAATCAAATATATGTTAAGGATAGTAACGGCGGGCAGTAAAGAAGCAAGACAGCTTGAAAAGGTTAAAAAGGCTTTTGAGAACGCCTACCGTGAAAGCGGAAAGGTACAAAAAAATACCGCCGCCGACGGCGGGGTAAAATATAGTTTTGCAGGATATGCCGAAGATGGGAAAGGAATGTATAAATCTAATTTCCCGAAAGGTACTCCAAAAATTGCAAAGGCTCAAAGAATATTGTCATACATACAAGATGTTTGGTCTAAAAAACCGATTAAACTTAATATTACCGACAACGAAGGAAACATTATAAAAACAATTGATGCTCAATTCGACCCCACTTATGAGAATGACACAAAAATTGTCACCGACGCTTCTAAATTAATGGGTGGCAATAGACATGGTTCGGCATCTGAACAGAGGGTTACACTTGATTTGGCAGATGATTATTATCAAATAGCCTCAGAATCTAAATATAATTATTCGAAATCAGAAACAGGCAAAAATAAACCCACACATGATGGGGTCAGAGAATGGCATTATTTTGTTAACGATATTTATTTTGCTGAATACGATAGCAATGTTTATAAACCTTATACTGTATCAATTAATGTAAAAGAAAAGCCGGACGGTAATTTTGTATACAGCTTTT
>JAQXIJ010000065.1 GCA_029007725.1 Bacillota bacterium
AAAATAAGTTGTACCCGTCTTTCGGGACGGGTACGGCTATTTAATAGCATAATCAAAGGGATTGATATAATTCGATAACCTTGTTATCTGTATATCAGTCCTTTTGCTTATATTATTAAGTTTTAGGAGGCGCTTTATGATAGAAAAAAATGATTTTATAACAATTAAAGAATCTAAATTGGAAAAGGAATCATCTTTTACAAAAATAAAGGTCAAGGGCGGTTGTGTAATAAATGTGAAAAGCAATTTTAATAATACAGTAGATTTGATTGAAGCACTAAAACAGGGAGTTTTTTTATCAATACAATCTGAACAGTAATTTTTTGCGTTAATCGCTACAATAATGTATAATAGTTATTGAACAGGAGTTTAATGCAAACACAATATAATTATAGGAGGAAAAATAATGAAAGATACATTTCGTGTTGGCATTTATGCTCGCTTATCTCGTGATGATAATAACGGAAATTTGGAAAGTATGAGTATCGCAAATCAGCGACAAATTCTTTCCGATTATGTAAACGAAAAAGGTTGGATATTGGTTGAAGAATATGTAGATGATGGATATAGCGGTACAAACTTTGACAGACCGGATTTCAAAAGAATGTTAAAGGACATAGAGTGCGGAAAAATTGATTGTGTTGTTACAAAGGATTTATCACGGCTTGGCAGAAATTACTCGATGACAGGTTATTATACAGATGAATATTTCCCGGAACAGCATTGCAGATATATTGCAATCAACGATGGCGTGGACACAATGGGAGCAAACAATGATTTTGCAGCATTCCACAATGTTATTAACGAATATTATCCACGAGATATTTCAAAAAAGGTCAGACAAGTAAAAAGGACAAATGCAGAAAAAGGTATGTTTATGGGTAGCAGAGCACCTTATGGATATAAAAAATCCCCGGAAGATAAACACAAACTCATTATTGACGAAGATACCTCTTGGGTAGTCAAAAAGATATTTGGTAAGTTTATCAATGGGGAAAACGCACGGATGATAGCAGATGATTTGAATAATATGAATTTGTTATGTCCACGAGCATACTATTATCAGTTGCAAGGAAAAGATAATCCACGCAAAGATGAATCTATGACTTGGAGCAGTGCCACAATTATGCAGATAATTCAGAAACAAGTATATATTGGAGATTTGGTTCAAGGTCAAAGACAGGTCGTTTCGTTCAAATCAAAGAAAAGACGATTAACCGAACCGGATGAATGGATTATAGTTAAGGGAACTCACGAACCAATTATAAGCCGAGATATATGGGATGAGGCACAGAAAATCCGTAAAGGCAGATACTACCCACGCAATGAACGGAAAGACAAGACCGATACCATATTTATCGGGTTGGTAAAATGTGCGGATTGCGGTGCTACTATGTGTGCGTCAATGAGGGGCAGACAGCCAAAGCTAACATACAGATGCGGTACATATTCAAATCACGGGAAAAATGTATGCACTTCTCATAATATCCGTGAAGAGGTTCTTGAAGCCATTGTGTTAAATGACATTCGTCACTATGCCTACATAGCAAGTCAAGACAAAGATTACTTAATAAAATCAATCAGCAAAATGCTTTCAAAAGACAAAGAGTCTGAGAGTAATATAATGCTTAAAGAATTAAAGAAAGCTGAATCAAAGGTTGAGGAAATAAACATCTCTATTAAAAGCCTTTATAAAGACAAGGTTACGGGGAAAATATCGGAAAAAATTTTTTATAATCTTCTCGAAGATTTTGAGAATGAGTTGAAAAATTGTGAAAATACCGCTTCTGTACTTCGTGAAAAGCTTGATATAAAAGCTACAACCGAAAGCGAAATCTCTCTTTTTGCCGATAGAATTTCAAAATGTTTAGACCTTACATCTATGAATAAGTTTTTAGCTCGTGAGTTAATTGAGTCGATAACTGTTTCCGCATATTATAAGGTTGACGGCGAAACAACGCAAGATGTAGACATAAACTATAAATTTGTGGGAAATCTAAAAAATTTAGAAATAAATTTTTTGAAGCAGGCTATGTGATAGCCGTAATATTGCGGCAAAGAAACAACCACTTTATTATGGCTGTTTTAGGGCAAAAAAAATTATGGTCATTATCAAAAATGACCATAAAATTGTGGCGGAGAAGGAGGGATTTGAACCCTCGCGCCGGTTTCCCGACCTACACCCTTAGCAGGGGCGCCTCTTCGGCCTCTTGAGTACTTCTCCGTAGAAAAAAACAGCATACACAGCAAATTGCTACCGACACAATTTCTACTTGTACGCCTACTCCAATATGAAGTTAAATTGGAGGAGAGAGTGGGATTCGAACCCACGGACGCTCACACGTCACCGGTTTTCAAGACCGGCTCTTTCAACCGCTCAGACATCTCTCCATGACTCATCTTAACGACGAGACTCATTATACCAAAACGGCATACGTTTGTCAAGCTTTTTTTCAAAAAAAACCGTTTATTTTTCAGCAAGATACTTATTATAGTCACATTCCCACTCTTTGTCCGCACTACCGTCTGAAAATTCCAAATCCGGCAGATTATCTGCAAAGTATTTTGAAAACTTTTCCGCACCGCTCGTATTAAGGTGTGTTTTATCAAAAAAGTCTGTTTTAATATCCAGACCGATTTGCTTGTACTCCTGATTATAGTCACAATAAAAAATTCCGTTCTGCTTTGCGATTTTTGCAACCGCATTAAAGTATTCCGTTTCCTCGGGCGTGCTGTTTGACGGCGTTTTGACCAGCATCAGCTCTATTCCCTTTTCATTACAAAGGTCTATAATCTTTTGCAAATATTCCAGATTTTTCGATGAAAGCTCCGCAGCTGCAGTCACCTTTTCCGTGTCTGTCTTAATCGCATCGTCACACTCCGCAGTCAGCACGTAATACCCTTTTGAATAATCGCGCATGCTGCTCTTTTTATACAAAAAATCCTCTTTTTTAAGATCGTTCCATCGCGAATGATACTTCATAAATCTGAACAACAGATTAAATCTCTGCCCCTTTGGCACAGATGCGCGCACAAGCTCAATCTTGTTCAGCGAAAACGGCATATTATCGCAAAAGGTATAGTTCACACCATCATCATAGTATTCGTCATTTTTTGAAAACATCAAAATATCCACAACCGCAACCTTGGGATGCTGCGTCTTAAACGCATCCGCCATATAATGATATGTAGCCCAGACAGGTTGTTGCTGGGTTGCAAAGACATAGGACTTTATGCCGCGTTCTTTCCACACAACAAGCGGATTAAAGCTGCAATAAGTATTTGACGATCCGAA
Source organism: Bacillota bacterium (assembly GCA_029007725.1). GTDB lineage: Bacteria > Bacillota > Clostridia > UBA1381 > UBA1381 > UBA1738. Next base: position 3,296 of record JAQXIJ010000065.1, read on the forward strand.
ATACATCATGTCATATTCATTTTTCGGGCTATTATAAAAGCCATCCAATTTTGCTGTAACATTCCACCAGCCGTCTGTTTCCTTTCTGCAAAGCAGATTATCAAAAAAGGATATTGCCATCGCAAATATCAGCAAAAAGACAATTACTCTGACTGCTTTTTTCATAACAACTTCCTTTCCGCCGGCATTGGCAACACAACTTAATCTCTAAAACTGAAAATAGATAAACTGACTGTTTGCAAATCCGGGTCCGTAAACGCCGAAAATCAACACTGCGAAAAGCAGCAGTAAATAAAGCGTCCATCTAGCAATCAAATGCCAGCTTTCGACCGCACCGAGTACGGGGCATTTTTTATATTCGCAGAAACTGACGCCAAAAAGCAACATAATTGCCGCCAAAAGAACCGATGTGTTTGCGAGGTCAAGACCCATCGACACCAGTCCTCCGTCATACAGCGACCATGGTCTGAAATCTGTGAAAATTTTTCTGATAATCTCAATCGACTGTGACATATTCTCCGCGCGAAAAAAAATCCACGAAAAGCACACGAGCACAAATGTAAACAAGCGCTGAAACCAAATATAATGTGGTCTTGTGCGGTCAATTCCTACAAGCTCGCAGGTCAGGCGACGCATATTTTTTGTAAGTCCTCCGATAACCTGGTATATTCCGTGAACTGCACCCCAGACCACATAGTGCCAGCTTGCGCCATGCCACAGACCGCTTACCAGAAAAACTATCATTATATTAAAATATTTCCTGAAATTGCCGCAACGGTTACCCCCAAGAGGTATATACAAATAGTCCTTGAACCAGCTGGAAAGCGAAATGTGCCAGTTGCGCCAAAATTCCGCAATTGTTTTTGAAAAATACGGCTGCTCAAAGTTATTCATCAGATTAAAGCCCAAAACCCGTGCCGCGCCGCACGCTATGGTAGAATAGGACGCAAAATCGCAGTAAATCTGCACGGCAAATCCTACTGTTGCTGCAGCAAGAAGCGCTCCGCTGTAATTCTGCACGTTATTATACACACTGTTCACCAAAATTGCGGCACGGTCTGCTATCACCAGCTTCATAAAAAATCCCCACAGCATCATCAAAAGTCCGCTGCGCGCACGTTCATAATTAAATGAGTGTGTCTCATTCACCTGAGTCAGCAGATTTTTTGAGCGCTCAATCGGTCCTGCAACAAGCTGTGGAAAAAATGATACAAAAAGCGCGTATTTTAAAATATTTTTTTCAGGAGGGATTTCCTTCCGATAAACGTCCACAGTATAAGAAAGCGCCTGAAAGGTGTAAAATGATATTCCGACCGGCAAAATGACATCAAATTTCGGTACAAGCGTGCTCATATGCAGCATATGCCGCACAGCATTAATGTTATCAAGCGTAAAATAAAAATACTTGAAATAGAACAGTATTGCAAGATTTATGGTAAAGCTGATTCCAACAATAATCTTGCGCCAAAACACTGTCTTTCCGCGGTCTATAAACAATCCACTGCAAAAAGTTACAACTGTTGACGTCGCAATAAGCAAGGCATATTGCGGATTCCAGCACATATAAAAATAGTAGCTTGCTGCCAGCAGCCACAGCCAGCGCACCTTCTGCGGTATAAGGAAGTAAACGAGTGTTACTATTGGAAAAAATATTAAAAATTGAAGCGAATTGAAGAGCACCCGTCACATCCTCCTTTATGTTTTGTTATTTTGCGCGGCTTTCGAGCCATACTATAAGCACCGACACGTCGCTTGGCGACACGCCAGAGATTCTTGACGCCTGTCCCAGGGAGCGCGGCTTAATTTTATTAAGCTTCTGCCTAGCCTCAAGTCGCAGTCCGTGAATATCTGAATAATCGCAGTCAGTGGGCAGCTTTTTGCTTTCGAGCTTTTTAAACTGCTCGACCTGCGCCTTTTGTCTTGCAATATATCCGTCATATTTAAGGCGAATTTCTACCTCTTCGCAGACCGCGTCGGGCAGCAACTTTCGGTAAGGGTCAACGGGCGCAAGCTTGGCATATGTTATCTCTGGTCGCTTCAATGCGTCCGACATTTTAAGTCCAGTCAAAACCGGTGTGGTTCTATTCTCTTCAAGAATCGGGTTGATTTCCTTAGGTGCAAGCACTATTTTGGAAATTCTTTCGATCTCCGCGTCTATCATTTGCATTTTTTCAATATGCTTTTTATATCTTTTCTCCGATATAAGTCCGACTCTGTAACCAATAGGCGTCAGGCGCTCATCGGCGTTATCCTGGCGCAAAAGCAGTCTGTATTCACTGCGCGAGGTCATCATTCTGTACGGCTCATTTGTGCCCTTTGTAACCAAATCGTCTACAAGTGTTCCGATATATCCGTCACAGCGCTGCAAAATCATTGGTTCCTCGCCTTTGAGCTTAAGGGCCGCATTTATTCCGGCAACAAGTCCCTGCGCTGCAGCTTCTTCATATCCGCTGGTGCCGTTAAATTGTCCTGCGCCGTAAAGGCCGTGATAGTTCTTAAACTCGAGCGTCGGATACAGCTGAGTTGGGTCGCAGCAGTCATATTCAATCGCATATGCCGGTCGCATTATTTCAACATTTTCAAGACCTTTTATCGTCCGCAGCATTTTAAGCTGCACATTCTCCGGCAAGCCGGTAGAAATACCCTGCGCGTACATTTCGCGCGTATCAAATCCGAGCGGCTCCATGAACAGCTGATGGCGCGGCTTGTCCTTAAACCGTACCACCTTGTCCTCTATGGATGGGCAGTATCTTGCTCCAACGCCCTCGACCCTTCCGCTGTATGTCGGAGTTTTGTCCAGATTATCGAGTATCAATTTATGTGTGTCCGCATTGGTATAGGTCAGCCAGCAGTATGCCTTGTTCTTACCCGGTTCTTCGGTTTCAAGTGAAAACGGAACAATTTTTTCATCGCCGCATTCTCGCTCCATTTCGTCATAATTCAATGTGTCGCCGTGTATTCTCGCCGGTGTGCCTGTTTTAAATCGCCTTATTTCAATTCCGTTATCCTTAAGACTTTGGGAAAGCGCATCCGCCGGAAACATTCCGTCCGGTCCTGAGCGGCGTTCATATTCGCCTATAATAATTTTTCCGCGAAGATATGTTCCGGTCGCCACAATGGCTGCACGAACAGCATATCTTGTCCCCAAATGCGTCACAACACCAATAACGTTTTTGTCTCTGTCAAACAAAATCTCAGTTATTTCCGCCTGCTTCAGCTGCAGATTCTTCTGCTGCTCGACGCGTTTTTTCATCTCGCGGTGATAGCTTTTTCTGTCAATCTGACACCTAAGGGAATGTACTGCCGGACCCTTGCCCACATTCAGCATTTTCGACTGAATAAAAGTGGCATCTGCCGCCTTGCCCATTTCGCCGCCCAGGCAATCTATTTCGCGTACCAAATGTCCCTTTGCCGTTCCGCCTATGCTCGGATTGCACGGCAGATTACCAACAGCGTCAAGGCTTATGGAAAACATGACAGTCTTAAGTCCCAGTCTTGCCGCGGCAAGACCGGCTTCAATCCCTGCGTGTCCCGCGCCTATTACCGCAACATCATAGTTTTCCAAAAAATCAGTTTCCGACATTTATATTTCACTCTCCTCAGTTTCTTCATTATGCCGTTCCTGCTCACCGATAAGCTTGCGCTTTATAATTCTTGCCGCATAAAAGTCCAGCGGAAATCGCATAAAGCTTATCCAGCAAACAAACGAGACAATCATTGCTCCCAACGGAGTCATCACGTTGAACAAGAAAAAAGATATGATGGTAACAACTGCACAAAGCAGCACATTCATCGGAAGATTTGCAAGCGCCATCAACATTGAATTTTTAATCAGCGTACCGATTTTATTTTCAAAGGTTACGATAAATTGGTAAATATAGAAATGCATGAATGTATAAATCACCATCATAATCGCAAGTACCGCAAAACCGTATAGCGCAAGCATATTATGGGTTTGACCGTAGTATCTGATGTAAAAATACATCGCATTGCTGCCGAAAAACAGCATTACAAAATCAAGAATGAGAACACACAAACCCTGCTTCCAATTTTGTTTAATCTTTTCGAAAAAGTCGGAAGCCAGCCAGACGTGTTCCTCGCGCGCAAAGTTGCGCAGTATAAAAGTAAATCCGCAGGATATTGGTCCCGTCCCCCACAGACACACAAGCAAGATTGTCAGAAAGGATGTCAACTGCACCATCATATTTGCCTGATGCTCGGCCGGTGCTCCAGAGACAAGGCCTTGTGCAATATTCAAAAAGAACAGATAATATATAAACATAACCGGAATGCTGACCAAAAAATACAGCATATTGACCTGAATAAGCTTTCCCAGCTTTCGCCACAGCAGTTCAAAATACAGAAAAATGCCCTTTTTTTTCGGTGCATTTTTGTCAATTCCCGGTCCCGGCTTATTATAATTAAAAAACAGTCCCATTTTTGCTTCCTCCGAAAAAAACATAATTATAGCTATTGTAACATATTTTAAAATATGTTACAATATATTATCAAAAAATGTAACAAAAAGTTAAAAAAGAGAGGGTGTTCAGTTGAAGGAGCTTATAATAAACAAAAACGATGCTGGACAACGGCTGGACAGATTTCTTGCCAAACTGCTGCCCGCAATGCCGCAAAGCATGCTTTACAAAAGTCTGAGAAAGGACTGCATAAAAGTCAACGGCAGGCATATAAAAAACGGCAACTTCCGTCTTTGCGAAGGCGACGAGCTTAAGCTGTATCTGAAGGAAGAATTTTTTATAAAGCCCGATCCCGATAAGGCGTACCTTTCCATAGACCCTCAGCTTGATATTATATATGAGGACAAAAATATCCTGCTTGTCAACAAAAAGCAGGGAATGTGTGTGCATGCCGACAACGAAGGCGACTGCAACACGCTGATTGAACACATAAAGGCATATCTTTACCGTAAGGGGAAATTTAAACCGGAGCAAGAAAACACCTTTGTGCCTTCGCTCTGCAACCGAATCGACCGTAACACTGGCGGAATAGTAATCGCTGCAAAAAATGCCGAAGCACTGCGTATAATGAACCAAAAAATCAAAAACCGTGAAATTAAAAAATTCTATTTGTGCCTTGTTTACGGTACTCTTGAAAAAAAAGTCGGCAGACTGACCGGCTATCTGTTCAAGGATGAAGTAAAAAAACAGGTGTATATATACAATTCGCCACGAAAAGGCGCAAAGTCAATCGCAACAAAATACCGCGTACTTGAGGAATATTCCGGCTACTCGCTTGTCGAGGCAGAGCTTGAAACCGGCAGAACGCACCAAATTCGTGCTGGCTTTGCTGCCTGCGGTCATCCGCTTTTGGGTGACGGCAAATACGGCAGCAACGAAATAAATCGCCGCTTTAATTATAACGGCCAGGCCCTGTATGCCTACCGTCTGCGTTTTGAATTTACTACCGAAAGCGGTATTTTAGATTATTTAAATGGAAGAGAGTTTAAAGTGGAAAAAGTGAAATTTGCAAAGAAGTAAAAAATCAGGCTGCAGTTCAGTATTATATATAAAAAATGCACAGACCGCTGCCGACACATATTTTCTTGCCGGCTGACAATCCGTGCATGTTTTGCATTTTTGTGTTATTCCATTGACGATACAATTTCTTCCGCCAGCTTTGCAACCGCTTCAAGCTGGTCGCTTTTCAGTGATGATTTTATCACAACAGAATTTTCAAGTATGGTCGTCCCCTTTATTGTTTCAAAAACCTCGCGCATCTTCTTTGCCGCAATAGGTGCCCAGCTGCCGTTGCCGATAAATGCCACCGTTCTGTTTTGCAAGTTGTGCTCCTTTATATCCCGAATCAGTGTTTCCATGTTGCAGAACACCGATGAATTGTATGTCGGCGCTGCAAACACAAGATGTGAGCGTTTGAATGCTTCTGCGACTATATATGATGGGTGCGTTACCGAAACATCAAACATTTTTATATCTGAAACGCCCATTTCAGCCAGTCTGAAAGCTAAAATTTCGGCCACATTTTCGGTATTTCCATAAACCGAAGCATAAGCAATCATAACTCCGCTTTCCTCCGGCATATATGTGCTCCACTTTTGGTATTTTTCAAAAAGATATTCGATATTTTCACGCCATACAGGTCCGTGCAGAGGACATATAACCGCGATGTCAAGTCCCGCCGCCTTGACCAGAAGCTGCTGTACATGAGTCCCGTATTTTCCGACAATATTGGTATAGTAGCGCCTTGCATCTTCCTCCCAGCCGTGCTCAAAGTCAAGCTCATCGGCAAAAATATTTCCCGACAGCGCACCGAATGTACCAAAAGCGTCCGCCGAAAACAAAATTTTGTCGGTTTTGTCATAGGTCACCATAGCCTCCGGCCAGTGAACCATCGGTGCCATAGCAAAGGTGAGTGAATGTCTGCCCGTTTCGAGGCTGTCGTCCTCCTTCACAATCAGAAAATTCGGTTCGGAGTCAAAGTCAAAAAATTGTCCCAGCATATTCTGTGTTTTTACGTTTCCGACAAGGGTTACGCCTGGATAAAGCCGCATAACAGCAGAAATCATGGAGCAGTGATCAGGTTCAATGTGATTTATTACCAAATAGTCGAGTTCTCGTCCGTCCAACGCATATCGCAGGTTTTCAAGAAATCGTGCGGCAACAGAATTGTCAACGGTATCAAAAAGCACCGTCTTTTCGTCCTGCAAAAGGTAAGAATTGTACGAAACTCCGCGCGGCAACGGAAACACGTTTTCAAACAGCGCCAGCCGGCGGTCACTGCTGCCTATATAGGTTAAATCTTCGGTAATTTTTCTGATACAGTACATAACAAAATCTCCAATCCGCCGACCTGCATCGGCATAATAATAACAAGAGTTCTCTTATCGGCAGGACAAAATGATAAGAGCTTTTTTCGTATGTGTATATGGAAGTTCCGCACCTCCGATTACTTCCGCCGGAGGTATGCCTCGGGCTTACCGACATTTTATCACAAAAAGCGTCAAAGGTCAAGGCGACACATTCTAACGCATCGTGCTGTACTTTTGTCCCGGGGTGAGTCCACCAAGCTTTGCCTCGGCAAGCTCCTCAACCGTCACCAGCTTATATCCAGCATCAATCAGCTTCGGAATCAGCTCAATCGCAGCATCTGCCGAGGATTTGTAGATATCATGCATGAGCACTATATCGCCGTCCTTAACACTGTTCATAACCGTCCTCACGGTTGTGTCCTTGTCACGTGTTTTCCAGTCGAGCGTATCAACAGACCACAAAATTATCGGCATACCGAACACCTCTGAAATCGACTGATTTGTTGCTCCGTACGGCGGACGCAAAAGCGATGTGCCACTGCCCGTGATAGCGGATATTGCATTGTTTGTTTTGTTTTTTTGCTCCAAAAGCGCGGTTTTGGAAAGTTTAGTGAGTTTTGAATGATCCCATGAATGACTGCCTATAGCCATTCCAAGCTCATTTTCTCTTTTAATCACGTCCGAAAACGCGCCGACTCTGCTACCAACAACAAAAAAGGTTGCCTTTGAGTTATATCTTTCAAGCTGATCCAAAATTGCACCGGTAAAACGGCTCGGTCCGTCATCAAAAGTAAGCGCAATCATTTTTTCTCCCGGTCTTGTCCTGAACCAGCCGACCTTTAAGTACGCCGCTATTTCGTCCCGAAAAACGGTTATCGACCTACCATCATTTGCATAAAGCGTAGACGTCACGTCGGATATATCGGTATACCAGCCGACGTTTTTGTACGCCTCGACGTCATCGTTTCCGACTACAATCGTCCTTCCATCCATCGCATACATCAACGTCACATCCGGGTTTTCACGTGTTTCGGTTTCCTTACCTATTGGAAGTCCTTCTACAGTCAGCGTTATTGCCCGCGTTTTTGCATTCCATTCTACCTTGCCAAAGCGGTCAAGATCCTTAAAATATATCGCCGCGCGGTTCTCTATATTAAAGCATTTTACCGGTATTCCATCAATTTCGGCTGCTATGTCGGAAAGCACGAATTTCTTGTGATACTGTCCGGCGCGTTTTGCATTGCGATAGACATCAGTCTGCGGTATTATCACCGTAGAGCCGCTGCGAGCTATCGAAACTGCACGCCGCTGCGCGTTCCATGAAATATCAAAGCCGTAATTTTTCAAATCACTGGCAAGCACAACCGTTTCGCCGTCAATATTATATGCCTGAATCGGATAATTGTTGATATATGCCGCAATATCAGAATAAAGAGTATATCCGGCGGCTCCGTAATTATCCGCAATTATATTAAAAAATCCCGATAACACCACAATAACTGCAAGCAAAAGAACAATACTTCTTTTCATGTCATCATCCTCCGTCTTGATGCAGATATTTCACATTTCCTTATCACATTTTTTATTTTCTGCTATTACATAAGGTGTGCTTTTTCTCCGTACTTATTATTAGTTTTTCTTAATGTAAATATATCAAATGTGCCGACATTTGTCAACAAAATCCCGCCTTTTTCGCCGCCGTATTGACATTAAATTTTTTTAATGATATAATGCCGTTAAACGGAGGCATAAATCTATGAAAAAAACAAAAACAAACTGCGATGACTGTGCATATTTTACATACGATGATGAATATGAGTGTTATACCTGTGAGATGTCGCTTGATGAGGATGAAATGCTGAAATTTATGCAAAACAACTTTGACAGCTGCCCGTACTACCGCTTCGGCGATGAATATTCCGTAGTCCGCAAACAGAACTGAATGCACTCGATTGCCAATAGGCATAAGGCGCATTTTTTTTGCGCTTTTTTTTCCTGATGTCATTCTTCCGTACTAAAAATGTCATATCCGCAATATATATTACTAAACCTGTACTATGTATAAAGAAAAAGGAGGAACAACCAGTGGCAGAGTATAGTATTTATCAGGATATAAAGGAGCGCTCCGGCGGAGATGTTTATATAGGTGTCGTCGGACCGGTTCGTACCGGCAAGTCTACCTTTATCAAGAAGTTTATGGATCTTCTTGTAATCCCGAACATGGAAAATGCCTATCAGGCAGAAAGAACGCGCGATGAGCTTCCGCAGTCGGCTCAAGGGCGCACAATTATGACAACCGAGCCGAAATTTATCCCCAACGAGGCGGTAGAAATTAATCTCGGAGACAATGCGCGTATGAAGGTGCGTATGATTGACTGCGTAGGCTACATTGTTGACGGCTCGATGGGATATATTGAGGACGACGCTCCGAGAATGGTCTCCACTCCGTGGTCCGGGGAGCCGATGCCGTTTTATGAGGCCGCAGAGCTGGGCACAAAAAAAGTAATATGCGACCATTCAACAATCGGTCTTGTAATAACTACCGACGGCTCTATCACCGAAATTGAGCGCGAAAGCTATATTCCGGCGGAAAACAGAGTCATAAACGAGCTCAAGGAGATAAACAAGCCGTTTATTGTCGTGCTGAACTCTGCAAACCCAGGTTCACAGCAATGCCGCACAGTAAAGCAGGAACTTGAAAAAAAGCACGGTGTGCCCGTTATTGCGGTGAACTGTCAGGAGCTCAACGAAACGGACATAAGCAACATTATAGAAACAGTTCTGTTTGAATTTCCTGTTCAGGAAATAAAAATCAATCTTCCGGGCTGGGTTATGCAGCTGAGCAGCGACCACTGGCTTTCTGAGCAGATAAACGGTGCCGTACGCGAGCAGATTGCTCCCGTGCAAAAAATCAGAAATGTGCGTGCAATGTGCGAAAATCTGTCTCAGTATAGCTTTATCCGTAATTCAACTATTGAGGGCATAGACCTCGGTCAGGGCAATGCCGTTTTGGACATCACTATGCCCGAAAGTCTGTTTTATCGTATTTTGGGGGAAGAATCAGGATTTGAAATTGAAAACGAAGAAGCGCTTATCAATCTTGTACGCGATTTGGCAAAGACAAAGGCGGAATATGACAAGGTTTCATATGCACTGCACCAGGTTCGTGAATGCGGCTACGGGGTTGTTTCCCCGACAACCGACGAACTGACGCTTGAAGAGCCGCAGATTGTAAAGCAGGGCGGCAGATACGGGGTACGCCTTAAGGCTTCCGCACCGAGCATACATATGATACGTGCAAATATTCAGACCGAGGTCAGCCCGATAGTTGGCACCGAAAAGCAGTCCGAGGAGCTTGTACACTATCTGCTTGACGAGTTCCAGAGTGACCCGACAAAAATCTGGGAATCCAATATCTTTGGAAAATCTCTTTATGAGCTTGTCAACGAGGGGCTCAACAACAAGCTTTCAAAAATGCCCGACGAAGCGCGCCGAAAACTTGCTGCAACACTCGAGCGTATTATCAATGAAGGCAGTGGTGGTTTGATTTGCATAATTTTATAAATCCCAAAAAAATATGTAGGATGTGTATACTTCAGCTTTCGGCGGCACTTTTGTGCTCCTGCGGAGGAGGAATACACATGTCGGCAATTGACAAGTCCTATAACACCGACACAATTTCGGTAAACGCAAAAATTCCTCAGATTTCGGGACTTTCAAGCAAGTCGCTTCAGGAATCATTGAACGAGGAATATTCCTCAACCGTAACGGAACTTTTGAATGATTTTTCAAAAACCGCAAAAACCTCCGGCGAACAGTCAAGCTTTGATGTCCGTACAGCGCAGCAGTACAACAAAAACGGTATTTATTCAGTCATTACGCAGATAGACTGCTGTTCAAAATACGCCCAGCAGAACAGCTTCCGAATCACGAACAACATCGATACAAAAAAATGCGTACGCCTTGCTTTGTCCGATCTTTTTTCAGACGATTCGTATATAGATATGCTGAACGAGCGCATAAGTGAAGCAGTCGCAAACGAACCCGATAAATATATCGACCTTTGGGAAAAACCTCGGCTTGGGCATAACCAACAGTTTTATATAAACGGCAAAAATATCGTTATTGTGTATCCGCCGTATGAGCTGTCATATTATGAGCGTGGTTTCGTAGAAATCCCACTTGATTTGGAAAGCATGAGCGGTTATTTAAAGCCCGAATACCGGTGTCTTGCCGGAAATTAACAAACATAAAAACCTCTGGTCAAAACATGGTTACATGTCTCAAAAACAAACCGGACATTTTGGAATCAAAAAAACCGGCACCGCTTTTTCGGGCGGTACCGGTCTTGCGATTTAATCCATTATTATTTTATGCTTACAATGCACGCGGCTGCGACACCGGCTTCTGTCTGTCAAAGTTCCACATATACAGCGTATATCCTGCTATATCCAGCGAAAAACCTATTACTTTTGCAGCGCCGCGGCTAAAACTTTTACTTCCGCCCCTTAAAACGTTAAGCTGACGTCCGTTCAGCTTTAAATCAAACAGAATGTCAACATTTTCCGTATCGTCTGTTGCATAATACATTGCTAATCTTACCGTATTTCCTGAACTGCTGTCAGTACCGTTATATGAATCACTCAGCAAAATTCCGCCCGACACAATGCACGATGAATAAAAAGGCGGCGTACTGTTCCACAAAATCATGTATTTCTGCAAAGTTCCATCATCGCCGGTTCTCATCTCAGGCTGACCCATAATTTCAATTTTGTACCGCGAATTTTCATAGCTTACGGTTCCAAAATATCCGCCCAGAAATTCTCCGTTATACGAGCCCCCGCCGTTAAAAATATGGTTAGCTTCAAATTCAGTGTCGGTGCACTTAACTACATCCGGATCGTCACTGTAGAACTTCAATTCGCTTTCGTCACCGTGGTCTGCCATTTTTCCCTCCGAAACAAGAAAATAGTCGTGCTGACCGCCGGAAAGAATTTTGGTGACTCCGTCTTCAGTATACCTTACGGTTTTGTCATTCCATGTTTCGTCAAGATAGTACCATTTGCCGTTTACCTTAAAACAGTTCCAGATATGGTTTTTCTTTTCGTTGCTGCAAAATGCACCCTCAACGCCCAGTCTTTTATAAATCGCCGCAAGCGCAATGGAATTTCCCTGGCAAACCGCCCGTTTGTTTTTAAACAAACCGTATGCCGTGAATATAGTCCAGTCTTCTGCCGTAAGAGTATTATTATTCTCTTTGCTATAATACGAATCAAGCTCCTCCTGTGCATAAACATTGTTTTTTACAAATGCGTCATGAATAACAAGCATTTTTCCCACAATATCGTCCTTTGGCATATCGGCAACAAGGTCAAGATAGTACTGTATTCCGCTTTCGACAACTGCCCTAGCTTTATCGTCCTCAGCCACCGAAGTGAACAGATACTTCGGATTTAAATTAATAATTTTCTCGGTAGTCTGCGTATAGCCAAGCTGGGTGTATGCCATCAGCTCCGGATGCTCGTACAAAACCTTTAAATATGTATCCATCACGGTTTCAAGCTGTGAAACGGGAATATTCATTGAGGATATATTAAGAGAATCTTTATGTCCTTTTATAGTTTCATACAGCATATCATACAGGCTCTTTTCGAAGTCAACCCCGCCCGACGCATATGCTGAGCTTATCTCAGATATGTGTTCGTCCAAAACCGCACTTTCAAGTATGACTTTACTCCTCATTCCACCGGTCGGCTTTTCATCAACCACAATCGACGTTTTGCCGCCGGGCGCAGTCACGGCCGGCAATTCTTCAGAATAAAGCGTAATGTCTTCCGCAAATGCAGCAGGCGCTGCAGAAAGCAGCAGTGACAGACAACATAATATCACAAGTAATCTTTTTATCACGAATGCATCCCCTCCAAAAAAGTAATATATGTAAGATACATTAATTATATATCATTTTTCTGCAGAAAGCAACAAAAAACTGCAAAATATCCATGCCATGCGGCATAGGCATTTTGCAGTCTATATGAATCAATTTTTAACAATTTTTTTAATCAGCTTATAAATCTTGTCAAGCGCGTCAGTTTTGGCCAGTTTTTTTACGTTTCTGCCCATATCCTCAAGCTTTGCTTTGTCAATAGTCAGTTCGGTTATTTTGTCGTACAGGACATCTGGCGTCAAGGCATCCTCGGTGATAACCACAGCCGCATTGTTTTTTTCAAACTCGCGAGCGTTCTGCTCCTGATGATTTCGCACAACATTCGGCGATGGTATCAATATTGACGGTTTGCCGAGCGCAGCAATTTCAGATACTGTAATAGCGCCGGCTCTCGAAATAACTATATCTGCCGCCGCCATAGCCGTTGCCATATTATTGATGTACGGCACAACCTTTATATCATCGCTAAGCTCAACATCGGCTTTTTTTAGCTTTTCCATCACATCATTATAGTTTCTGTCGCCTGTGCCGAAAAGGATGCTGACATCACCGTCAAGCGCTAGCCTTTTCAGCGTACCGATCATGGTTTCATTTATTTTTCCGGCGCCCAGGCTTCCGCCGAAGACCAGCACGAACGGCTTATCCGAAAGTCCAAGCTCCTTTCTTGCCTCGGCAGAGTTCATGCGCAGAATTTCGCCTCGTATGGGATTTCCTGTAACAACGCAATTTTCAGTATTTCTCATATGCTGTATCGTTTCGGCAAAACTAACCGCAACATAGTCAACGTAGCGCTCCGCACCCTTTACTGTCAGCCCCGGATATACGTTCTGTTCATGAATAATCGCCGGAATTCCAAGCTTGTGCGCCGCCATTGCGACCGGTCCCGAAACATATCCGCCGGTGCAAACAACTGCGTCCGGCTTAAATTCTCTTATGATTTTCTTGCATTCCTTTTTAGACTTTACCAGCTTACATATTACGCCTATGTTTTTTAAAATATGCTTTCTGTCGAAGCCACATATGTCGATATATTTAATTCTGTAATTCGCTGCAGGTACGAGCTTACGCTCCATTCCGTGATTTGTGCCAACAAACAGCGCTTCAAAATCCGCTTCCTTCTCTTTCATATAATCGGCAATTGACAGCGCAGGATTGATGTGCCCTGCCGTTCCGCCGCCTGCAAACAAAACTTTCATATTTTAAAAATCCTTTCCTTTTATACATTTTTAATCGATGCACGCGAAACGCTCAGCACAATTCCCATTTCCGCCAGCAAAATCATCAGTGCCGTTCCGCCATAACTGAAAAACGGCAGTGAAACGCCTGTGTTCGGTATCGACGAGGTTGCAACTGCGATGTTTAAAATAGTCTGAATGGCAACCTGTGCCATAATTCCTACGACTAGCAGAGAGCCGAAAGTATCGGGTGCTTCAGTAGAAATCTTTATTCCGCGGATAATCAGTCCGGCAAACAGAATGATAATAAACGCCGAACCGACCAATCCAAGTTCTTCGCAGACAATAGCAAATATAAAATCGTTATAAGGCTCGGGCAGATATGAGAATTTCTGCACGCTCTGGCCGAGTCCTTTTCCAAACAGACCGCCCGAACCTATGGCATAGAGTGACTGCACTATCTGATATCCCTTTGCCTGCTTGTCGGCAAACGGATGCAAAAAACTGGTAACACGCGCCATTCGCACGCTGTCGAACTGATTCAATAGAAAGAGTCCTACCGCGCCGACTCCTACGCCCCCGATTGCCATTGACGTAAAGTTTGCGCCGCCGACAATCATTATGCAGATTGCTATTCCGCATATAACAATTGTTCCGCTGAGGTGTGTTTCAAGCATCATCAAAAGCGCAGTTATGCCAATCCAGACAAAAAACGGAATCATCCCTGAAAAATTCTCAAGACTGTATTTTTTTTCCTCTATCAGGCTTGCAAACAACATCGCAATAGCAAGTTTTGTAAACTCCGACGGCTGAATTTCGGTAAAACCGAGATTTAACCATCTTCTCGAACCGTTATGTGACACCCCAACATGGGGAATAAAAATTATTGCAAGCAGAAATATACAAATCAGCATTGCCGGCTTTGCAAGCGGCTTCAGCTTTCTGTAATCTATGCGTGATAAAACCAGCATCAAAACAACCCCGGCTACAACATAAGCAAACTGACGTATAAAAAAGTAGTAGCTTTTTCCAAACTTTACGTCCGCGGTTGGAGTGGAAGCCGACAGCAACATTACCAGTCCGAAAGTTACTAAGATACCCACAAGCAGCATAAAGGTGTAGTCCACCTCTCCTGTTTTTGCATAGCCGAATAAGAATGAAAAAATTCCTTCATTATGTTTTTTTCCGACGCGGCTTTCAGCTGCAGAAGAATGTCTTTTTGCAACATTGACGTGTCCCTTTGCGGAAGCCGCCCGTGCGTAGGTTTTTTTTCCTCGGTGTTTGTCGGGTTCATAGTACGGCATCACATTGCGGCCTGCACCGGTTGCCCTTATGCTTTTTTTCTTTTGCATATATCCGATCTTTTCTGCCTCGTATCTTTTTTTCCGCGTTTTTTTTTCGGAACGACTTTTTATAGCCATATACCTAAGCTTCCTTTCACAAAATCAGAGCGAGCAGCAATAAGGCAGAATAGCCCACACCGCAGCAGCGCATAAAATCAGTGTTACTGCGGTAAACACCGCGACAATTTTTACTTCCTTCCAGCCGCACATCTCAAAATGATGATGAATCGGGCTCATTTTAAATACCCTTTTACCTGTCAGTTTAAATGAAGTTACTTGAATGATTACCGACAGGGTTTCAAACAGATATACAAAACCCGCTATTATAAGAATGAGCGGCATTTTAAGTCCGACCGCCAGAACCGAGATACTTCCGCCCAGAAACAGCGAGCCGGTATCGCCCATGAATACCTTGGCGGGGTAGTGGTTAAACAGTAGAAATCCAAGGCATCCGCCCAACAGTGCCAGAGCAAAAACAACGCTCCTTTTGTCCGCAGCCAAAACAGACGCCACTGCAAAAAACAGCGCAACAACGCTTGTTATGCTTGCGGCAAGTCCGTCAAGACCATCGGTCAGATTTACCGCGTTCACAGTACCTGTAACAACAAAAAGAATAAACACAATATACAGCCACCACGGCATGCAAACCGTTTTTTCAACAAACGGAATTACTATATCGTTATCCAAATTTCCGGTTTCTTTAAGAACAATTACGTATATAACAGCAAGGATTGCCTGAAGTGCAAATTTTTGTGCAGCAGTCAGCCCGAGATTTCGCTTTTTAACGACCTTAACATAGTCGTCGATAAACCCAATCAGTCCGAATCCGCACGAAATCATCAGCATCATCAGAAGCCTTATGTCAAATTCATGAAAAAGCGCGGTCATGGCTGCCACCGCTACGCCGCATATGAACATAATTCCGCCCATTGTCGGAGTACCGGATTTTTTCTTGTGCCAATTTGGACCTATGTCCAAAATCTGTTGTCCAAACTTCAGCTTATGCAGCCACGGAATCAGCACCGGGCCCAAAACCGCGGTAACCAAAAATGCAGTTAAAAGCGGTATAAGCCAAACTGTCCTGCTGCCCATTGTGCTTTCGGCAGCATCGAAAAAAACATTCATCAATCCAAACCCCCGTTATCTTTGTTTAAGCGCATCAACTATACGCTCAAAGTGCATTCCGCGCGATGCCTTAACCAGCACGGTATCGTCGTCCTCAATGAAGTCGTTCAAAAATTCCAGCACCTCGTCTACCATTTCAAAGCAGAAAATGTTTTCAAGTCCTGCAAAGTCAGCACCTTTTGCAATGTACTTAGAATTTTCGCCGACCGTGATGAGAACATCTATGTTATCCATCTGCGTGCCGACCTCGTACAGCGCCTTTTCGGCAAAGCCACCGATCTCGAGCACGTCACCCATAATTGCAATTTTGCGCTTCGCCTTTATGTCACTCAGTACCTTGATCGCCGCACGCATAGAGTCTGGCGATGCATTATAGCAGTCGTCGATTACCGTAATCCGATTATGCTTTTTTATTTCCATGCGCATTCCGGTAAGCTGAAATTCTCGAATTCCGTCGATAATATCTTCCATAGGCACGTAATAACGCAGTCCGACAGCAATCGCCGCCAGTGCATTATACACATTGTGCTCTCCCGGAATTTTTACCGCAACGTCATAATCCTTTCCTCCGACGGTCACTGCAAATCGTGTCCCGTCTATGCCGAAATTTCTAATGTCGCGTGCAACAAGATCGCAGTCACGGTTTTTTATGCCGTATGTAACTATTTTAAAGCCGCCTGTCTGCTTTGCAAGTAGCCTGTCATCACCATTTAAAATAAGCAAATTATCCTTTGTGAAAAAATCGCATATCTGCATTTTTGATTCGCAAATTTTTTCTTGAGATCCGAGATTTTCGATGTGCGACATACCAACGTTTGTAATTACCGCCGTATCGGGTTTTGCAATAGATGCAAGATAGTGAATTTCGCCCATGTGCGACATACCCATCTCAATCACCGCTATCTGATGCTTATGTTCTAAGCGGAATACTGTCAGCGGCAAACCTATGTCATTATTGAAATTGCCCTGCGTTTTGAGCGTATTGTATTTCATCGCAAGAACAGCGGAAATCATATCCTTGGTTGTTGTTTTTCCAACGCTTCCAGTTATCGAAACGGTCGGCAGATTATATTTGCTCTTATAATATCTAGCAATATCGCCCAGTGCAAGCCTTGTATCCTTTACCAAAACAATATTTTTTCCGGCAACAGGTGCAATTTCCTTTTGCGTTATAACCACACCGGCTCCGTTTTCAAAGGCGGATGGAATGTAGTCGTGACCATCGTTGTTTTCGCCAATTATCGGCACAAACAGCATATTTGCTCCTGCCTTTCGCGAGTCGGTTGTAATCTCTGAAATCTCAAAATCCTTTTCGCCGCATACAAGGCTTCCGTCCGTCGCAGCTATAATATCCGCTACATTTAATCTCTGCATATCATTCTCCTAAAATGTCTCTGACTATTTCCCTCTCGTCAAAATGGTTTTTGACCTTACCTATAATCTGATAGGTTTCCTGTCCCTTTCCGGCCAAAAGAACAATATCGTCTTTTTTAGCTATGGAAAGCGCATATTTTATAGCTTCCCTGCGGTTCACAATCACCTTGTACTCACCGCCTTTTACGCCTGCAACAATGTCGTCTATAATTTTTTTTGGATCCTCCGTACGCGGATTGTCCGATGTGATTACAGCGATGTCTGCAAGCTTCGTTCCGATATCGCCCATAATCGGGCGCTTTGTCGCGTCCCTGTCACCGCCACATCCAAAAACTGCGATGCATCTTCCTTTTTTAAAGGAATTTACGGCATTCAAAACATTTTCGAGTCCGTCCGGCGTATGGGCATAGTCTATAATCACCGAATAATCGGTATCGAGCGGAACTCTTTCGAGTCTGCCCTTTACTCCCGTCGCATTTGCCAGACCGCAAAGCGCAGTTTTAATGTCCAAGCCGAGAGCTATCGCCGCTCCCAGCGCGCAAAGTGCGTTATACACACTGAACATTCCCGAAATTGCTAGCTTTGCTGTATATTTTTCGCTATCGAACTCTGCCGTAAATTCAACGCCTTTTGCTTCTATATCTATATCCACCGCGCGCAAATCTGCGTCCTTTGTTCCTACACTCAGTGTCTTGCACGGAACGCTTTTTAAAAGTCTTGCGCCATAGTCATCGTCCATATTTATAACGCCTGTTTTTGAAATATCAAACAGCTTCTTTTTCGCAAGGAAGTAATTTTCCATTGTCTTGTGATAATCGAGATGATCGCGCGTGAGATTGGTAAATACGCCAACTTCATATTCCAGTCCGTACACCCTGTGCAAATCGAGCGCATGGGACGAAACCTCCATGACAACATATTCCGCACCCATATCTACCATTTTTGAAAAAATCTGTCTCAGCTCAAGCGCGTTCGGCGTTGTCGGGGTCGTTGACCTAATGCCCACGTCTTCGTGTCCGACAAGAATTTCGTTCGTTCCGATAATACCGACCTTTTTCCCCGTCTGCTCCAGCATCGCTTTTATAAGATAACTTACCGTGGTTTTCCCGTTTGTGCCGGTTATTCCGACAAGCTTCAGCCTTTTCTCCGGTTCACCGTAAAACTTTGCCGAAATATTTGCCATTTCAATTTTTGTATTCTCGACAAGTACCAGCGGAACATTAACGTCAAGCGGCTTTTCGGCAACAATCACTGCTGCGCCGTTTTCCGCGGCTTTTTTTGCATATCGGTGTCCGTCGTCCTCCAAGCCGCTTATACAGATGAACACATATCCGTTTTGAACCTTTCTCGAATCAATCGCGATACCCGTAATTTCGATATCTGGCATTTTATTTCCAAACAATTCACTTGCTAACATAAAATCTCCGTTCCGCCGCACCTTTTGCGGCACAAAATAGTACTATATAAACCCTCTTTTGCCCGAAATGAACCGACAAAATTTTTCTTCCTCTGTCATGGATCGTACAAAAACCTGTACCCGATTTATCAAAGCAAAGTCGGGCGAACAAAGTCCGCCCTTATATAAAACAATATCAGTCTGAAGCGCTGTGTCTGAACTCGACGCTTATAACCGTTGCCGGCTCAACCGCCGTTCCTGCCGGAATACTCTGCTTAAAGGCATATGCCCCCTCGGAATTTGTAAGACCCGCACCGGCGATTTCAAAGTTCAGTCCCAGCTCGGTGAGTTTCTGCTTCGCAGCCGAAATCGAAAGCCCAGACAGGTTTGGAACAGTAACCTTTTTGTTTGCGTCTCGCTCTTGGGTATAGACTATAACCGTCGCGTTTTCGCCTATGCTTATGCCGGGCTTTGGTAGCTGATCAAGAACAGTGTCGCCGTTCCCTACAACCTTTATATTAAGCTTTTTGCCGCCAACGGCTTCTTTTGCAGCCTCAACAGACATCTCGCGCAAATCCGGAACACTGACCGAAATGGTCTTTGCTTCTTCTTCTGTATACTGTCTGTCAACGCCCATGTATTCGAGCACTTCTTCAATTACCGCACCTGCAATAGGCGCCGCAATAGTACCGCCGTACTTGTTTGCAACCTGCGGCTCGTCAAGCATGATAAGACAGACTATCTGTGGATCGTCGGCAGGCGCGAAGCCTACAAAGGAAGCGATACGCTTGCCGTTGTTTCTGCCCTTTTCTGATGTACCTGTTTTTCCGCCGATTCTGTAACCCTTGATATATGCGTTCTTTCCCGTACCTTTGGGGTCAGCAACAACGCGTTCCAAAATGTTACGCATAGCCGCCGAAGTGTCCTCTGAAATAACGCGGTTCACAACCTCAGGATAAAAGCTTTTTACAATACCGTTGGAATTTCTAATTTCCTTTACAATCTGCGGCTTCATAAGATTTCCGCCGTTTATAACCGATGAAATCGCGGTTATGTGCTGAATAGGCGTAACGCTGAATCCCTGACCGAACGAGCTTGTCGCAAGGTCAACCTCGGACATTCTGTTTCGGTAGAAAACGCTGCCCGATTCGCCGATAAGCTCAATTCCGGTCTTTTGCGTCAGTCCAAACGCCTTGAAATATTCCTGGAATTTATCGCTTCCTAGCCGCAGTCCCAAGTCCATAAACACAACGTTGCATGAGTTTATAACGCCGTGTGCAAAATCCTCCGCGCCGTGTCCTGCCGTTTTGTGGCATCGTATTCTTCTGTCAGCAACCTGTTTTGCACCGTTGCAGAAGAACTGCGAATTAAGATCCGCCACGTTTTCTTCAAGCGCCATCGCCGCCGTCAGAATTTTGAATGTTGATCCAGGTTCATATGTGTCTGAAATCGCCTTGTTGCGCCACATTTTGTTGCGGATTTTCGCCACTGCGGCATTTTTTACATCATCGTCCGATGATTCGGCATTTGCAATGTCCTCGCCCATATCTATCGCGTATTTTTCAAACTGCGAAAGGTCGGTCGGTTTGTTCAAATCAAAGTCCGGCTTGGTCGCCATAGCGAGAATTTCGCCGGTTTTCGGGTTCATGACAATTCCGCACGCACCCTCTTTTAACTGATCTTCAATACACGCCTGCTCAAGGTATTTTTCGAGAATTGACTGTATTGTTTCGTCAATGGTCAGAACAACATCGTCGCCCTTTTGCGCGTCCTCGTCCTGCTCATATTGATAGTCGGTCATGCCGCCCGAGGCAGTCTTTGCCGACAGCACGCTTCCGGCTCTGCCCGTAAGATAGCTGTCAAATGTAAGCTCAATACCCTGAATACCGTTGTTGTCATAGCCGGTGAATCCTATTATATGTGACGCTATGTTGTACTGATAGTACCTTTTTGAGTCCTCCTCAAAATAAACACCGGAAAAAAGCTTAGCCGTTTCTTTGTCGACTGAGCTATCCTTTAGTTTTTTAATTTCCTGAGCTTCCTCTACGGTAACCCTCTTTTTAATATATTGAAACTGATTATTCTTCGTGATTTTTTCCAACACGCTGTCGCGGTCCATGTCCAGAATTTCGGAAAGCTTTGTTGCTACGATTTCAGCACCGCCGTCCTTTTTAATCTGCTGAGGATTACACACAACCGTGTTTACGGTCGCGCTTTCTGCAAGGACCTTCTGGTTTCTGTCATAGATAGTTCCGCGGCTAGCATTAATCGCCGTCCGGCTGGTCTGCTGACGCAAAACAGCCTCCTTCATTTCGTTTCCGCGCACCACCTGCCAGTATGCAATCCGGCAAATCAAGATTGCAAGAAGTATAACCAGAACCGCAAACAACCGAACAGACCTTTTTTTCATTCTGCTCAAAGTCATTGCCATTTACGCATCATTCCCATCTATTGCACATCTACTAAAACTCTATTATTTTTTTCTTCCAAATATGCTAAAAAAGCCCGCTGCTCCTTCAACCTGGTTTGCGGTCACTTCGGTAACGTCATCCTGCTTGATGTTTACATATATTGTCTGATATTTTTCTGGATGTGTCATTCCGAGTTTTTCCGACGCAATTTTTTCTACATTTTCGAGATCTAAGCTCTGATCAAGCTCAAAAGCCTTCTGGCTTGAATATTCCTTAAGCTCGTTCAGATTTTTCTGAAGCTTCTGAACTTTATTTTCTCCTTCGTAAACGGTTACATCACGTGAAATCATAAATCCCGCGCTCATCGCCAGAACCAAAACACACGCCGCTACCATCTGATGTTTTCTTTTTGAGATAGCCTTGGCCTTAATTTTTATTTCCTTTTTTCTTTCTTGGACCTTTTTATTGATTCTTGCATCATTCGTCTCAAAATCCAATTCATAGGCAAGGTTACCGTCATATCTCATTTTAAAAAAACATCCTTTCTAAATTTTTTCTGCTATTCTCAGCTTGGCGCTTTTTGACCTTGAATTTTCTTCAATCTCCGACGGCGACGGAAGCACCGGTTTGCGCGTAATAATCTTAATTTCCGGCTTTTTTCCGCACACACATACCGGAAAATCGGGAGGACAGGTGCAGCCCTTTGCAAGCTCCGCAAATGTCTGCTTCACAATTCTGTCCTCCAGCGAATGGAAAGTGATAACCGCCAGTCTGCCGCCGCTTTTTAGACTTGCGACAATATCACAAATCGCATTTTTCAAAATTTCAAGCTCGCCGTTCACTTCTATTCTGACTGCCTGAAAAACCCGCTTTTCAGGGTGCGAAACGTCCTTTCGCGCGCCTTGCGGAATCGCCGCACGGACAATATCTGCCAGCTCAAAGGTTGTTTCAAACGGTTTTTTTCCTCTGTGCTCCGCAATGAAGCGCGCAATACGCTTTGACCACTTTTCTTCGCCGTAGCGATAAAAAATATCGGTAAGACGTTCCTCTTCATAACCGTTGATTACATCGTATGCGGTTTTTCCTCCGTTTTTGTCCATCCGCATATCAAGCGGCGCGTCCTGCATATACGAAAAACCGCGTTCTGCATTGTCAATCTGATAGGACGAAACTCCGAGATCAAGCAACATTCCGTCAAGCTTCTCCACACCCAAAGAGTCGAGTATAGCCGAAATATTCATAAAATTATCGTTTACAAAGGTAACCTGTCCCGAAAACGCCGCAAGCCGCTCCTTGGCCGCAGCTATAGCTTCTGCGTCGCGGTCAATTCCGATTACGCGTACGCTGTCCGATCTCGACAAAATTTCAAGCGTATGTCCTCCGCCGCCCAACGTGCCGTCGGCATAAAGTCCGCCAGGGCGTACCGCAAGCCCATCTATCGTTTCTTTCAAAAGAACCGAGAAATGCTTAAATTTCATATATCATCGTCCTTTATATATTGATACCGTATTTCGCGATTCCTTCGATGATGATGTCTTCGTCAGCGTCGTCGTCAATATGCTTCCAGTTTTCGCTGTCCCATATCTCAATTTTCGAGTTGACGCCGACCAGAACAATATCCTTTTTCATTCCGGCATATTCAACCAGCTCTGCGGTAAGCGGAATTCTGCCCTGCTTGTCAACCTCGCAGGAAATTGCCTTTCCGAAAAGCTTTCTCTGAAACGCCGACGCATTTCTGTCGGTAACCGTTGGTAGCGAGCGTACTTTTGCCGAGATGCTCTCCCATTCCTCTTCTGTATATAAATTAAGACATTTATCTATAGGTGAACGAGTAATGTAGACAGTGCCCGACAGTTTTTCCCTGATTTTAGCAGGCAAAATAAACCTTGATCTGTCATCAAGCTGACGCTGATATTCGCCGACAAAGTTAACCATCATGACACCATCCTTTCCTTTTGTGTACAAGCAATAATTGTTACACCATTTTGCTCCATTACTCTCCATTACTCTCCCATTATATAACACGCTCTCCAAAATAGCAATAGTTTTTATTAAAAAAATTAAAGTTTTTTTTGATTTTATATTACAAATATTACCGACATATTAATAGGTTTGTCATAATTTACCCTTTTGCTCTTGTATAAAAGCAGAAAATAGGCTATAATTACATTTATAATATAATGTGGAGGCTTACAATGGACAAAATTGCAAAAATTCTTATGGAGGAATTTAATATAAAGGAATTTCAGATAACAAATACACTGAAGCTAATTGACGAGGGGAACACAATCCCTTTTATCGCGCGATACCGCAAGGAGGCGACAGGCGAACTTTCGGACGAGGTCTTGCGAAATCTTGCACAACGGCTTGAATGTCTGCGCGGAATTGAAGCAAAAAAGGCGGAAATTACAAGGTTGATTGACGATCAAGGCAAAATGACCAATGACCTTTTGCAAATCATTGAGAACGCAAAGACTGTAACCGAGCTTGACGACATATATCGTCCGTACCGCCCCAAGCGCCGCACACGAGCGACAATCGCAAAGGAAAAAGGGCTCGAAGGACTTGCAAAGCTGCTGCTTGAACAAAACCCGTCAGCTCCGTCACCGGAGGTCATGGCACAGGATTATATCGACGCCGAAAAAGGAGTGCCGAATGCCGACAGCGCGCTCGCCGGAGCAATGGACATAATCGCCGAGATAATCTCGGACAACGCCGACTACCGCAAAAATATCCGCCGGCTGAGCTATTCCGGCGGCAGTCTTTCGGTCAAGGCTGCAAAGGACGAGGACAGCGGTTACTGTATGTACTACGATTTTTCCGAACCGGTTTCAAAGCTTGCAAACCACCGCGTTCTTGCGATAAACCGCGGCGAAAAGGAAGGTTTTTTGTCAGTGCATCTGGATATTGACGAAAATATTTGTACGGATTTTATTAAAAGTCAAATAATATCAAAAATACCGTGTTCCGCCTCGAAATATGTCGAACTTGCGACAGAGGACAGCTACAAGCGCCTTATTGCACCGTCTGTTGAAACCGAAATTCGAAATCTGCTCACCGAGCGTGCAGGCGATGCCGCTATAAAGGTGTTTTCTAAAAATCTGAGCGGGCTTCTGCTTCAGCAGCCGATTAAGGGCAGAACGGTGCTCGGTCTTGACCCGGGCTACCGAACCGGCTGCAAAGTTGCTGTTGTAGACGACACCGGAAAGGTGCTAGATACCGGCGTGGTGTACTGCACTCTGCCGAACCACGACAAAGAAAAAGCTAAAGCGATTTTGAAAAAACTTATTCTCAAGTACAATGTAAATCTAATCTCAATCGGCAACGGCACTGCGTCCAAGGAAACCGAAATATTAACCGCCGAACTGATAAAGGAAATCGACCGCAAAATATACTATATGGTAGTAAGTGAGGCAGGTGCGTCGGTCTATTCGGCATCAAAGCTTGCAACCGAAGAATTTCCGGAATTTGACGTCTCCTTAAGGAGCGCTGTTTCAATAGCAAGGCGGCTTCAGGATCCGCTTGCGGAGCTGGTTAAAATTGACCCAAAGGCAATTGGCGTGGGACAGTATCAGCACGACATGAACCAAAAGCTTTTGGGAGAAGCGTTGGGTGGAGTTGTCGAGGACTGTGTAAACAGCGTGGGAGTCGACTTAAACACCGCATCACCATCGCTGCTTGCATATGTCGCGGGAATAAACTCTGCTGTTGCAAAAAATATCGCGGCATACCGCGAAGAAAACGGAAAATTTACCGACCGAAAGCAGCTTTTGAATGTTGCACAGCTGGGCAAAAAGGCATTCGAGCAGTGCGCCGGCTTTTTGCGCATTTCGGACGGCAAAAACGTCTTTGACAACACCTCGGTTCACCCCGAAAGCTACGGTGCGGCGGAAGAGCTGCTAAAAAAACTCGGCTATACACGCGAAGACGTCGCCGACAACGGTTTTGGCGACCTAATGACGAGAATTGCAAAATTTGACATAAACAAACTTGCGGAGGGATGTGGCGTCGGTATTCCTACACTGCGCGACATTGCCGATGCACTCATAAAAAAAGGCAGAGATCCGCGCGAAGATTTGCCGCAGCCGCTCTTGATGTCAGACGTTATGAGCATTGAAGATCTGAAGCCCGGAATGGAAATGAAAGGCACGGTGCGTAACGTCATCGACTTTGGAGCATTCGTGGATATCGGCGTACATCAAGACGGCTTGGTGCATATCTCCCAAATATGCGACAGATATATAAGGCATCCGCTTGACGTTTTGTCGGTCGGTGATATCGTAAAGGTAAAAATTCTTGATGTTGACGTAAAAAAGAAAAGAATTTCACTCACTATGAAGGAGGCAAGATAAAATGTCACATATTATAGATTTCCCGGGACTCGGACTTGAATTTAATATAAACCGTGTTGCTTTTACGGTATTCGGAAAAGATATCTACTGGTACGCGCTCTGCATAATGACCGGATTTCTTGCCGGATTGATTTTTGTCAGCGCAACCTGCCGAAAGCGTGGCGTTGACCCCGACAACGTATTTGACATATGCTTTTGGGGACTGATATTCGGTCTTATATGTGCGCGTATTTACTACTGCATTTTCGACTGGAAATCAATCGGCAGCTTTGTGAACATCTTTAAAATCTGGGAGGGTGGAATTGCTATCTACGGCGCGTTAATAGGCGCGGTCGGCACTGCATACGTCTACTGCCGTATCAAAAAACTGAATATGATGAATGTTTTTGACGTTCTTGTGCCAGGTCTGTTCATCGGTCAGATAATAGGCAGATGGGGAAACTTTTTTAATGCCGAGGTATACGGCAGAGAAACATCCTGCTTTCTGCGCATGACCATAGACGGTGCACAGGGTGTGCATCCCCTGTTTTTATACGAAGGAATATGGAATTTTGTCGGACTTATAGTACTGCTCTTCTTTCGCGGCAAAAAAAAGCATGACGGTCAGATATTCGGATTTTATCTCTTTTGGTACAGTTTGGGCAGACTCTTTTTGGAGGGTATGCGCCAAAGCGAATATATACTCTACCTCATTCCAAATGTTCTCGGAATTTCACAGGTAGTTGCCTTTTTGGGAATTATAATCGGTCTTGTTTTTATTCTAAGTCCTCACAAATTACAACATTAAAATTAAAAAAAATAGAGAAGTATAACACTTTCTCTATTTTTTTGGCATAATAAAAATTATCCTGTCATCTGCTGTCGAACGATTCTTGACAATTTTTGTAAAATTGTATTGACAACTGTATATTTGTGTGATAAATTTTAAGATATTGAAGGAAAATCATGGAAAGAAAGGGTGAAAAATATGATGATCGATAACGAAAAAAGCAAAATTCGTGCAGAACTGAACAGACTAATTGATGCCCTGGATACAGAAAAGCTCTCTTCCCCGAGCATTGTTGAACAGGCATTAAAAATCGAACAGCTTCTTTCCGAATCTGCCCATGGCGGTTTAAAATGACCCCCCCAAAAATCCCCCATACACATCTGGTTTTACCCGATATATGTGGGGTTTTATCGGTTTATATCAAGATCACGCTTATAGAGTTTTGTAAGATGAGCAATATGATAGGCAATCCCTTCATGCAAAGCTCCTTTTTTTATTCTGTAGCTCCAGTTGTCATCGTTTGCAGTTGAGGGAACGTTCATTCTCGCCCCATATCCGAGATAATCTTGAATCGGAACAACCGCAATCTTCGCGCTGCTTGCCAGTACTGCACGAATCATTGCAACCGGCACCTGGTCGTCACTCTGAACATTTAGATAGTCACGGATAAATTCCTTGTTCTGCTCATGCTGATACCACCCAATAAGCGTGTCGTTATCGTGTGTACCGGTATAAGCAACACAGTTATCGGTATAGTTGTACGGGAGATATGGGTTATCATTGTACGGATCGAACGCAAACTGCAAAACCTTCATTCCTGGAAAGCCACTTTCGGCAAGCAGCTTGTGCACGTCATCGGTCAAAAATCCTAAATCCTCAGCAATAAATTCCGCACCACAGCAACGCGCCTTTATTGTGTCAAACAGCTTCATTCCGGGGCCTTTTTCCCAGTGACCGTTTTTAGCATTTTCGGCACCGTAAGGAATTGCATAATATGACTCAAAACCTCTGAAATGGTCAAGACGGATAAGGTCATAAAGCTTCATGTTCGCCTTTATTCTGTTTATCCACCACAAAAAGTTATCCTGTGCCATATCAGTCCAGTTGTATAGCGGATTTCCCCAAAGCTGACCGTCCTCCGAAAACGCGTCCGGCGGACAGCCTGCAACATTTGTCGGAGTCCCATCCTCCTGCAGCTGAAACTGCTTGCGGTTTGTCCAGACATCGCTCGAATCCATAGAAGTATAAATCGGAATGTCCCCAATAATTTTAATTCCGTTTTCGTTTGCATATTTTTTAAGCCTTGTC
This sequence comes from Bacillota bacterium, assembly GCA_029007725.1. Classification (GTDB taxonomy): domain Bacteria; phylum Bacillota; class Clostridia; order UBA1381; family UBA1381; genus UBA1738. The sequence continues at coordinate 31,280 of JAQXIJ010000065.1, forward strand.
CACTGCTTAAAAAATTCAAACTGCGCAAATTTGTGGTATTCGATTTCCTCCCATAAAAGCTGATAGTAGTGATTTACCGCCTCAGGACTGTAGTTTTTAATATCCTCATCCCATTCGGTCCAGGGCTTTCCGTCAAAATGCTCCTTAACCGCCATATAAAGCGCATAGTTTTCTATCCAAAATTCGTTTTCTACCACAAATTCGTTATATTCCCTGTCGCGTCGGAAGTTGGCAAAAGCTTTTTTCATCACCTTGCGCTTTGATGCCTTAAGGTTCTGAAAATCCACCTTTTCTTCATTGTTACCGTAAAAATTACCGTCGATATCCTCGCGCGTTAAAAGTCCATCTTCACACAAATCGTTGAGGTCTATAAGCAGCGGATTGCCTGCAAACACCGACGGACTCTGATACGGCGAATTGCCGAATCCGGTCGGGTTGAGCGGCAGCACCTGCCAAAAGCCCTGATTGGTTCTCTTTAAAAAATCAACAAATTCAAATGCTTCCTTTCCGACAGTGCCTATACCATAATCAGAAGCCAGACTTGAAATGTGCATCAGTATTCCTGCTCTTCTCATTAAGACTATCCCTCCGTATATTTTCTCTTGCTTTTATTTTACCATACTATTCGCACAAAATCAAAACTATTCTAAAAAAATATAAAGTTCTTGAATAATTTTTTTCATACCGCACACCATAAAATGAAATCTGTGTTACATAATCAGCAAAAAAGTTGATTTTATGTTCCGAATTGTGTATAATATATTAAACTGATACAAGGAGGCATTTGTTTTATGAATATTTGTGTTTACGGAGCTTCAAGCAATATAATTGATAAATCTTTTATAACCGCGGTTGAAGAACTTGGCAAAAAAATGGCACAGCGCGGTCATACTCTTGTTTACGGAGCGGGGGCAGAGGGCGTTATGGGTGCGTCAGCGCGCGGAATGACCGCCGGTGGAGGAAAAATAATCGGCATCACACCGTCATTTTTCAATGTTGACGGAATGATATACGATAAGTGCACCGAACTTATCCGCACCGAAACCATGCGCCAGCGCAAGCAGCTTATGGAGGAAAAATCCGACGCGTTCATCATGGCCCCCGGTGGAATAGGCACTTTTGATGAATTTTTTGAAATCCTCACCTTAAAGCAGCTTTCGCGCCACACCAAGGCAATTGCAATTTTCAATATAGACGGCTACTATGACAGTCTTTTAGCACTTATGCAAAGAGCTATTGACGAAAAGTTCATACGCGAAGAATGTCTTGAACTTTACAAAGTGTTTGACAATCCGGACAAAATGCTCGATTACATCGAAAACTACGTTCCGGTTGACCTTAACATAATTCACCTGAAAAACATATAATGTTTTCTTCTCACTTGGCACATACTAACAGCGTAAGTGAACATCATGGCAAAACAGAGATGTAAAAAACATACCGGTCTGAAAAAAGCAAAATGCCCGAAATCTCACGAGATTCCGGGCATTTGTATTAAATAACTCAAATAAAAATTTGGTTGACCGACTTTTCATGCAATCTGAATACAGTTTAAGCAGCCGGATTTTTTACAAATATTTTCATTCCGCACGGCAAGCGTGCTACAGCTTTAAGTTTTTTATTATATCTTCTGCCTGCTGCCGCGCATTTTCGTGGTCGAGCCATGTAATATCTGCCCTGCGTCTGAACCAGGTCAGCTGTCTTTTTGCATAACGGCGCGAATTCATCTTTATATTATCTGTCACTTTGTCAAGCGTAATTTTTCCGTCAAAATAGTCAAAAAATTCCTTGTAACCAATTCCCTGCATTGCGGTGCAATTTCTCGGATATCCCTTTTCCAAGAGTCCGCGCACCTCGTTTTCAAGCCCCTCTGCGAGCATAATATCCACGCGCCGGTTGATTCTGTCATACAAAACATCTCTGTCACAATTTATGCAAAAATATGCCGCACAATACCGCGAATGTTTTTCTTCCCTGTTGTGTTCCGAAATAGTCTTTCCTGTTACACGATAAAATTCTATCGCGCGGATAACACGACGCACATTGTTCGGATGATATTTTTCCGCAGATTCTGGGTCTATTTGCGCAAGCATTTTATGCAGCTTTTCCGCACCGCTTGTTTTTGCGGTTTCTTCAAGCTCCGCGCGTACAGTTTCGTCCGAACCCACTTCGCCAAAACGTACGTCATCAACCAGCGAATCGATATAAAGTCCCGTTCCGCCGACCAGGATCGGCAGCTTTTTGCGCACGGAAATATCTGCAATAATCCTATGTGCCGCACAGCAGTAGTCCGCCGCCGAATAATTCACCGACGGGTCAAGAAAATCCATCATATAGTGCGGTATCCCCCGCTTTTCCGTATCGGTTGGCTTTGCCGTGCCAATATCCATATATTTATAAATCTGCATACTGTCCGCCGAAACAATTTCGCCGCCGAGATTTTCCGCAAGCTCAACCGCAAGCGCTGTTTTGCCCGACGCAGTCGGACCGGCAATGACAATTAACGGTATCTTCTTCATATCCTAAACTATGCGCTTAAACTCCTTTTCAAGTTCTTTTTTCGTCATGGTGACAATAATTGGTCTGCCGTGAGGGCAGGTGTTTATATTATCGAGAGCAAGAACAGCTTTCAAAAGCTTTTCAAGCTGAGTATTGTCAAATCTGTGATTGGCTTTAATCGCCGCCTTGCAGGCAATGGTATAAAGCATCCGCTCATTTTTATGTGCAATAACCTCTCGGCGGTTGTCGGAGATCTCGTCAATCAGCTCTATCACAAGACTTTTAAGCTCCGCCTCGTCAAGCGCCTCCGGCGTTGCACGCACAAGAATCGTGCTGTCGCCGAAAACCTCTGTTTCAAACCCCATTCTCTCAAGCGTGTCGGTGTTTTCAATATATGCCGCAAATTCGGTCGGCGACAAGTCCACGACAACCGGCACCAACATCATCTGTGATGTTATTCCGTGTTCCGAAAGCTCCGCTTTCAGCTCCTCGTACTTCAATCTCTCATGCGCCGCGTGCTGATCGGCAATAATCATGGTATCTCCCTGCTCGGCAATTATATATGTATCGAAAATCTGACCGATGACGCGCACGTTCTCACAGTCGAATCCCCACTTGTCGGCGGTTTGCCGCACCTCGTACGAAAGCTTGTCATTTTCCTCTCGAATCAGCACGTTGTCCTCAGACTTTACCGAAACCTCCGCCGCGTTGTCCGCACTCTCACCTCCGGCTTCGAATGCCGTCCGTGCACTACCTAATTTAAAGCCGTTCGGCGAGGAATCCGCGTCTTCGCCGGTATTTTTCTGTACGCCGTCACCGAAACCCGATGCGCCCAACACAGCTCCAAACAATCCTTCTGCTCTTTCGTATGCGCTCACTTCGTTCTGCTCTTTGACCGTTCTTCCGTGCTGCTGAGGTTTCTCATCGTATTGTACAATATCATTTTGCCGCTTTTCAAAATATTCTTTGCCGGTATCAAAGGCATAGCTTTTAAGCTCAGGATTCCTTTTTATCGGCTTGGCTGTGCCATAATCCGAACTCTCATTAGGTCTTTCCCAGCGTTTGCTCTGCGGCGGCATACTGTCCGGAATCTTAATCTGAGTGCTCACATCCGCACCGTCGCGTACAAAGCTTGTTTGCTGTTTCCTGTACTCTATTTTAGGTACGTTCGGCAGTGCATAAAGAGCATTTTTAACTCCGTAATATACTGCCTGATATACTTCTCTGTCATTTGAAAACTTCACCTCAAGCTTTGTCGGGTGCACATTTATGTCAATCATCGCCGGATTTATTTCAAGATTAAGTATCGCCATCGGATACTTTCCAATCATAATCTGGTTTTTGTATGCCTCTTCAAGAGCTTTCATAACAAGTACGCTCTTTATATATCTCCTGTTTACGAAAAAACTCTGATATCCCCTGTTCGGTCTTGATGCGTCACCCTTGCCGATCATTCCGGTCACTCTAACAAAATCGGTTGTATAATCAACCGCAATTACCGATTTTGCATAGTTTTTGCCGTAAACTGCATAAATGCAGTTCGTAAGGCTGTTGTCACCGGCAGTAAAATACTTTTCCTTACCATCGATTACATAGCGGAACGAAATGTCAGGGCGAGACAGAATAAACCGTGTCATTATGTCGGTTATGTAGCCTGCCTCTGTCGAATTCTTTTTCAAAAAATTCATGCGAGCCGGCGTATTATAAAAGAGGTTTTTCACGACAAAGGAAGTGCCATCCGGAACGCCTGCATCCTCACATTTTTCTATTTCTCCGCCTCGGCAAACGACCTTTGTGCCGATTTCGTCCTCTTGGCGCTTTGTGCAAAGCTCAACCGCCGCAACCGCGCCTATGCTCGACAGCGCCTCGCCTCTAAATCCCAGTGTATATATCGCGTTAAGATCCTGTTCGGTATGAATTTTGCTGGTTGCGTGACGCAGAAAAGAAGTCTGTGCATCATCACGCTCCATTCCGCAACCATTGTCGGTTACACGCATATATGTTACGCCGCCGTTTTGTATCTCTACCGATATGACGCTGCTTCCGGCATCAATCGCATTTTCCACAAGTTCCTTTATAACCGATGCAGGTCGCTCCACCACCTCACCTGCGGCAATTTTATTTGATATGTCTGTAGAAAGTTTCTTTATAATTCCCATGCTATTCCTTCGCTTTCTTGGTCAGCTCATACAGCTTGTTAAGCGCCTCAATCGGGGTAAAGGTCGTTACGTCCATAATTTTCAGTTCCTCAAAGATATCATGCGCCGCATTATCCTCAAAACCTATCTGCGCTGTTTCGCCGCTGCTTTTCTTAATCTTGTATGCGCCCTCAATATCGTCGCTTTCTATCTTTTTCAAAATTTCTTTTGCGCGCTTTATGACAGGCTTTGGCACGCCGGCAAGCGCCGCAACCTCAATACCGTAGCTATCGTCCGCACCGCCACGGATAATTTTGCGCAAAAAGGTAATGTCGTCGCCATGCTTTTTCACCGCAATCGAATAATTCTTTACTCCGTCCAGCGAATCCTCGAGCTGTGTCAGCTCGTGATAGTGCGTTGCAAAAAGCGTTTTTGCGCGTATTTTCGACTGCATATATTCCGCAACCGCCCACGCTATCGAAAGTCCGTCAAAAGTCGATGTTCCTCTGCCGATTTCGTCCAAAATAACCAGCGAATTTCCAGTCGCGTTTTCAAGAATATTCGACACCTCAACCATTTCAAGCATAAATGTACTCTGTCCCTGTGCGATGTCATCCGACGCGCCCACACGTGTAAAAATTCTGTCCACAACACCAATTTTAGCATACGAAGCCGGAACAAAGCTTCCAACCTGTGCCATAAGCGTTATCAGCGCGACCTGGCGCATATATGTCGATTTACCTGCCATATTCGGGCCGGTGATTATCATTTCTCGGTTTTCCGTTGTGTCAAGCCTCGTGTCATTAGGCACAAAAATATCGGTCTTTAGCGTTTTTTCCACCACAGGATGCCTGCCATCCTTAATCACAATCTCGCCGCCAGCCGTGACCTCCGGCATTGTATATCCCGACTTAAACGCGGTCTGCGCAAAGGAGCACAAAACGTCAGTCGTCGCAATTATGTCACAAACCTGCTTTAATCTGTCGGTCTCGGCGGCAATTTTACGTCGGATTTCGTCAAACAGCTGAGCCTCGAGCGCCAGATAGCGCTCCGACGCGCCGAGAACGTTATTCTCCATCTCCTTAAGCTTCGGCGTGATGTATCTTTCGCAATTTACAAGCGTTTGCTTTCTTATATAATTCTCCGGCACCAAATCGAGATTTGACTTTGTCACTTCGATATAATATCCGAAAATCTTGTTATAGCCTATTTTAAGATTTTTTATCCCGGTTCTTTCGCGTTCGTCGGCTTCGGCGGATAAAATCCACGTTTTACCGTCGATTGTCATTTTTCGCAGCTCATCAAGCTCAGCATTATAGCCTGCCTTTATAACTCCCCCATCTTTAACCACCATCGGTGCGTCATCACTTATGCTGTTAGACAAAAGCTCTGCAACGTCCTGCATTATATCAAACCGCTTTTTCATATCTGACAAAACCGGCGAGGTCGTTTTTGACAAAACATATTCCAGTTCCGGCAGCTTTAAAAGAGAATGTTTAAGTGAGACCAAATCTTTAGGATTTGCAGTGTTCAGCGACACACGGCTTACGATTCTTGAAATGTCGTAAATTCCAGACAGCACCTCCGACAAATCGTCGCAGAGCATCATGTTTTTAACCAGCTCGTCAACCGAATAGAGCCGCTTGTTAATTTCGATTGCATTGACAAGCGGTTTTTCAAGCCACTGCTTAAGCTTTCGTGCACCCATCGAGGTTTTTGTGCGGTCAAGCACCCACAGAAGAGATCCTTTTTTCGCTTTGTCGCGCATAGTTTCGGTAATTTCCAGATTACGTCTGGTCGCCACGTCAATATCCATAAACTCGTCCGCGTTATAGACTGTCACGGTATCGATATAGCTGACCGAACTTTTTTGAGTATGCTCAAGATATTTTATCATTCCGAAAACCGCAGCGCGTATGCTGACATCGCCGAGGGCAAGGGCTTCGGCAGAGCTTTTGCCGAACCTTTGCAAAAGCTCTGCTTCGCGCTGTTCGGAATTAAAATATCCATCCTCATATTCGGTTATATCTGTATAAAGGCGCATACTTATGTCAGCTTTAAGCTCTGCCGCAGCGCTGCTGTTCATAATGATTTCACTCGGCATATACCTCGCAAGCTCATTTATAGCCGCCTTGTGGCCGTGCACTTCGGTTGCGAAAACCTCACCGGTCGAGACGTCACAAAATGCAAGTCCCGTGCTTTCGCCCTTATAAATAATGGCAAGATAGTTGTTGTTCTTTTCGTCAAGCATGGTTTCGTCAATAACCGTTCCCGGAGTCACCACACGGATTACTCCCCTGTTAACCAAGCCCTTTGCCTGCTTAGGGTCCTCAAGCTGCTCGCAGATTGCAACCTTGTATCCCTTTGCCACAAGCCGCTGTATATATACCGCCGCGCTGTGAAAAGGTACACCGCACATGGGTGCACGCTCCGCAAGACCGCAGTTTTTGCCGGTAAGAGTCAGTTCAAGCTCACGCGACGCGGTTATTGCATCGTCAAAAAACATCTCATAAAAATCACCGAGCCGATAAAAGAGTATACAGTCGCCGTATTCCTCCTTAGTCATCAAATATCTGCTCATCATTGGTGATAGCTTTTCCTCTGCCATTTACAAAAATCTCCTCTTTTGAAATCTGTCAAACAGGGGGTGGAAAAACACATTGCCCAAACGGCACTTGTGCCGTCCCGCGCTATTTTTTCGTCCCTTATATTTTTCAAATCAGTGGCATCCGCCGCATGTATGGCAGTCGTGAGTGCATCCGCCCTCTTCTTCACCCATAATATAAATATTAATAATTCCGTTCACCTCGTTCACTGTTTTGTCAAAAGCCTTTTTAGCCGCAACGTAGTTCTTTATTAATTCGGATTTTTCCACCATTTCGTTAAATGCGTCGTTGTTCTTTTTTATTGCCTCGCCTTGTTCGATTTTTCCCTCCTGCATATCGCGTGCAAGATTCATTCTCTTCATATTAAATTCCTTGATAAGCTCCTGTGCGGCCTCATCTTTTGCCTGAGCCTCTTCTGCGGCTTTAAGCGCCTTCATCTCATCAGAATCCTTTATAAGCTGTCCCAGCTCGTGTGCTTTTTGCATCATTTCTGTCATAAAATTTTTCCTCTTTTCTTTTAATTTATCAATTCGCCGTTTAAGCTCCACGTATGAGCCTCGGTAATTTTCACCTTAACATATTTTCCTGCAAGCGACTCATCACCCCGAAAGTTCACTATTTTTGCCGTTTCGCTTCTGCCCGAGAGCATTTTGGCATTGTTTTTGCTTTGTCCGTCAACCAAAACTTCGACAATTTTTCCGACATACGCGTCATTTTTTCGTTTTGAAATCTCGTTCTGCACCTCCAACAGTCTGTTGAAATTCTTATGAATCTCATCATTTGTCAGCACAAAATCAAGCTTTGCCGCCGGAGTTCCTTCTCGGCGCGAATATATAAACGAAAAAATGTTGTCAAATTCCACCCGTCGCAAAACATCCAGCGTGTCCTCAAAATCCTCGTTCGTTTCAGTAGGAAATCCGACGATTACGTCGGTTGACAGAGCAATTCCCGGAATCCTCTCCTTTACGCGATGTATTTTTTCAATATATTCCTCCTTGGTGTACTTTCGGTTCATTTCTTTTAAAACTCGATTGTTGCCTGCCTGAAACGGCAGATGCAACTGTGGACAAACCTTGTCGCACTCAACCATAGCGTCAATCAGCCTATCGCCGAAATCCTTGGGGTGTGAAGTCATAAATCGTATTCGCTTGACGCCGTCAAGTGCGTTTACCATACGCAAAAGATCTGAAAAATCAATATTTTCGTCAAGATCCTTGCCGTAGGAATTTACGTTCTGTCCCAAAAGGCATATTTCGGTCACACCGTCCGCCACCAGTTTTTTAATTTCGTCAAGAATTTTTTCCGGCTTTCGGCTGCGTTCTCTGCCGCGCACATACGGCACAATGCAGTAAGAGCAACAATTGTTGCAGCCGTACATAATGCTGACCCATGCCTTGTCGGGTGAATCGCGCTTTATCGGAATATCTTCAGCAATGGCACCGTCGCTGTTTTGGATGTCAATAACAGCGGAGTTTCCGGTAATTGTTTCATATAAAAGCTGCGGCAGCTTATAAAGCGCATGCGTACCGAAGATCAAATCCACATGCGAATAAACCTTTTTTATGCGCTCAACTATGTGCTCCTGCTGAACCATGCAGCCACAAAGTCCGATAATCATCTCGGGGCGGCTTTCCTTAATGTGCTTTAAAATTCCGAGTCTGCCGTACACCCTGTCCTCGGCGTTTTCACGCACGGCGCAGGTGTTGTAAATCACCAGGTCGGCATTTTCGGCGCTGTCGCAAAAATCATAGCCGCACTCTTCCAGCATTCCTCGGATTCGCTCAGTGTCATTTTCGTTTTGCTGACAGCCGTAGGTTTCCGTATTGGCACGCGGCTTTCTTCCGTTTCTAACATAAAAATTGCTATTTATCTCTTTAATTTTATATAAAAAAGACTTTTGCTTCTCAATTTCGTCCTCCGGTATATAGTTTGTCATATTTCCTCCAAAGTACTATAATAATACTCTTATTTTATCATATTTTCGTGGAAAACACAATATATAATTGCCTTTTCGGTGAAAAAATGCTATAATACAGACAATCGCCACGGATAAATTCACCTTTGGCGGCATATACTCCCCGTAAAGAGGTTTTGTTATGAAAAAATTCAACGGATTTTCAAATGCGGCAAAAGCCTCCGGGCTTTTCGCCGATGCTCAGACCACCTTTTATGACATTATGTCGCACAGACTTCCCAAAGAATTTGACGGATTTAAAATTGCGCAAATTTCGGATATTCATTCGCGCCCTTGTACAGGGATTTGTGAGGAAATTGCAAATTTTTCGCCGGATATTATAGCAATCACCGGCGACCTGGTTCACGATGACAACAAAAGCTACGATGCGGTTACGCGGCTTATCGCAGATCTTGTCGGCATAGCGCCGGTTTATATGTCAAGCGGAAATCACGACGTCTGGCACGTCGGTCACAGCCGTATTTTCCGCGAATTTTGCAGTCTTGGCGCGGTGCTGCTTGACGAAAAGCGCGCCATACTGTCAAAAAACGGCGCACATATTGCGCTTTTCGGTATTTCCGACCCATTTTCACACGTCAATTCGGCAATCTGCCGTAACGTAAAAAACAGCCTTTCGGCGCTGCCCGATTTTGACGGATACAAAATTTTGCTGTTTCACCGTGCAAATCTTTTCGATCTTATAAAGGACGCCGGATTTGATTTGGTTTTGTCCGGGCATATGCACGGCGGTCAGATTCAGATTCCTCATATGGGCGGGCTTTTGGCGCCGTCCTCTTCGATTGCATCCGGCTCACGCATGATTTTTCCGAAATATTGCAGTGGACGCTTTTTATACGACGACACAACCATGATAGTTTCGCGTGGAATCGGAAACACGCTTCCAATTCCGAGGCTTTTTAACCCTCCTGAGGTCTGTGCTGTCACACTCAGAAAGAATTAAAAGGGCACAAAAAAACTAACGGCGTCTTTTGTGCCCTTTTTACATTTTTTTATTTCGTACTATTTTTCAATCTTCTCCAGAATTATCATGTCCTTCACCTTAAGCAGCCGTATGCTGTTGCTGCGTTCACTTTCATCCAGCTTCATGATTATATATCGGATAGTTTCGTGGTAATTCGGAATCATAACATATTCAAGCGCGTTTACGCGGCGGCGCGTGCGCTCAATTTCGCCAGCCATAAGCGCAAGCGACTTTTCAAGTGAGGCAAGACGGACAATCTTGTCGCGCAGCTTAAAAATAATCTCCACAGCTCGGTCCAAATCGCAGCTTGTGTGCGCATAGCCATAGGAAAAAATGTCATTTTCCTCTCCATGCATTTTATACGAAAATTCCGGAATCCTAACACTCATGAAATTGTTTTCGACAACTTCCGGCGACGCTGTCTGCTTTGGCAGCAAAAGCGCCGTTTTAAGATCCTTTTCACCCATAGTCGCCGCTGAAGACTGCAAATATTTTTGTGACAAAACAAGCTTTTCTTCAACCTCTGCTCTCAGTTTCTTTTCCTCGCGCATCATTTCAAGAAACCGCCGCATGAGCTCATCGCGTTTGTCCTTTAAGAGCTTGTGACCGCGCAGCGCGACTTCAAGACTTTTTTTCAAGCGCGAAAGTTCCATGCGCGTCGGATTTACGTTTAAGACTGCCACAAAATTCACCTCATTTGCCATAATATTCTTCTATATATTCGTCTTTTATACGTTTAAGCTCGTTTCTCGGTAAAATAGACAGAAGTTTCCAGCCAATTTTAAGTGTTTCCTCTATCGTGCGGTCAGTTGTGTACCCCTGCGAAACATACTGCTTTTCAAACTCGTCCGCAAATTTTGCGTACAGCTTGTCGGTATCTGTAAGTGCCGCTTCGCCCAAAATTGCCATAAGCTCCTTTGAATCCTTTCCACGAGCATACGCTGCAAACAGCTGGTTCATCGTGTCCGCGTGGTCGGCACGCGTTTTTCCGGCGCCGATCCCCTTGTCCTTAAGACGTGACAGCGACGGCAAAACATCGATCGGCGGAGCTATATTTTTTCGGTACAACTCACGCGATAGAATAATCTGTCCCTCGGTGATGTATCCCGTAAGATCGGGAATCGGGTGCGTCTTGTCGTCCTCCGGCATGGTTAGAATTGGGATAAGCGTAATCGAGCCGTCTTTGCCCCTTAGCCTGCCGGCGCGCTCGTACATCGACGCAAGGTCGGTATACATATATCCCGGATAGCCGCGTCGCGACGGAACTTCTTTTCTGGCTGCCGAAATCTCGCGCAGAGCATCAGCATAGTTTGTGATATCTGTCATTATAACCAACACGTGCATACCCTTTTCAAATGCCAGATATTCCGCTGTGGTAAGCGCCATCTTCGGTGTTGCAATTCGCTCTATCGCCGGGTCGTTTGCAAGGTTTATAAACATCACCGTTCTTTCGATTGCACCGGTTTTTTTAAAGTCTTCAACAAAAAAGTTTGCTTCCTCAAATGTGATTCCGATCGCCGCAAAAACAACTGCAAATTTTTCATTGTCACCCAAAACCTTTGCCTGCCTCGCAATCTGCGCTGCAAGGTTTGCGTGCGGCAGACCGCTGCCCGAAAAAATCGGCAGTTTCTGACCGCGGACAAGAGTATTCAGTCCGTCAATAGCACTTATACCGGTTTGTATAAATTCCTCCGGATAATTTCGTGAAACCGGATTCATCGGCACTCCGTTTACGTCCATGCGCCTATCCGAAATGATCGGCGCGACGCCGTCCGCCGGGTTACCCAGCCCGTCAAAAACTCTGCCCAGCATATCCTCCGAAACACCCAGCTCCATCGTATGTCCCAAAAATCTTACCTTTGAATCGGACAAATTTATGCCGGCGCTGTTTTCAAACAGCTGCACAAGCGCGTCGCTGCCATCAATCTCAAGGACGCGGCAGCGACGCCGCTCTCCGCTCGAAAGCGTAATTTCGCCCAGCTCATTATAGGTCACACCACTGACCTCGCGCACCAACATAAGCGGTCCGGCAATCTCGCGTATGGTTCTGTATTCCTTAGACATTCTCCGCCGCCCCCTTTTTCAGTGTTTCAAAGCTACTCCTCATATCCGCATAAATACTTCGGTATTCGCCCTCCATTTTCTCTTCTGAAACATATTTAATTCTGCCTATGCGTTCACGCTCAGCGATCGAAATTACTTCATCGACGCGCGCACCGGCAACCACTGCTTCTCGGCACATACTGTAATATTCCAAAATCAGCTTCATCATAATGAACTGCTTTTTTAGCGACGCAAAGGTGTCCACCTCATGGAATGCGTTCTGGTGCAAATAGTCCTCACGGATAAGCCGCGCGACTTCAAGTTTCAGCCTGTCAGCGCCCGAAAGTGCGTCCATTCCTACAAGCTTTACTATTTCTTCAAGCTCGGCTTCCTCCTGCAAAATCGCCATAAGGCTGTTTCGCGAAGTTATCCAGTCGGAATCGATTTCACGCTCATACCAATCCTTCATCATGTCGATGTAAAGTGAATAGCTTTTGAGCCAGTTTATCGCCGGAAAATGCCGTTTGTACGCAAGGCTTGAATCAAGTCCCCAGAAAACTTTCACAATTCTAAGCGTAGCCTGAGTGACCGGTTCGGAAATGTCACCGCCCTGCGGTGAAACCGCTCCGACAATGCTCAGTGCTCCCTCAGTTTCTTTGCCAAGCGGGATTATTCTGCCGGCGCGTTCATAAAATCCGGCCAAACGGCTTCCCAGATATGCAGGATATCCCTCCTCTCCGGGCATTTCTTCAAGGCGCCCCGACATTTCGCGCAGAGCCTCCGCCCAGCGCGAGGTTGAATCCGCCAAAAGCAAAACCGAATATCCCATATCGCGGAAATATTCTGCAATTGTTATTCCGGTATATATCGAAGCCTCACGCGCCGCGACCGGCATATCTGACGTGTTTGCAATCAAAATTGTTCGCTCCATAAGCGTTTTTCCTGTTTTAGGGTCCTTTATTTCCGGAAATTCATTCAAAACGTCGGTCATTTCGTTTCCACGCTCACCGCATCCGATGTATACCACAATATCCGCATCCGCCCATTTTGCCAGCTGATGCTGAACTACCGTTTTTCCGCTACCGAACGGTCCCGGGACAGTGCCCACACCTCCCTTTGCAATCGGAAACAGTGTGTCAATTACCCTCTGACCGGTAACCAGCGGCACATCCGGAGGAAGCTTTTTTCTATACGGACGTCCGATGCGTACCGGCCATTTTTGCATAAGCCTCAGCTTCTGTATTTTGCCGTCTGACGTTTCCAGCTCGCCTATAACGTCCTCTACCGTGTAGTCGCCGTCCTCTATTTTCTTCAGTGTTCCGCTCATTTTCGGCGGAATCATTATTTTGTGCTCAACCACCTCCGTTTCGGTGACCGTGCCGATTATTTCGCCGCCCGAAACCACGTCGCCCACCTTTTTGCACGGCACAAAATGCCATTTTTTTTCACGGCTTAAAGCAGGCACCTGTACGCCGCGCTGCAAGTTCGTTCCGACCAGCCTTTCAATTTCGTCCAACGGCCGCTGTATTCCGTCATAAATACTTCCGAGCAGCCCAGGCCCCAGCTCAACGCTGAGCGGCGCACCTGTCGATATGACCTTTTCGCCTGGGCCGAGCCCCGATGTTTCTTCATAAACTTGAATTGATGCCAAATCGCCGTGCATTTCTATGATTTCGCCGATAAGGCTGTGACTGCTTACCCTTACCACATCGTACATATTGGCATCCAACATGCCCTTTGCAATAACGAGCGGACCGGACACCTTCTTTATTACTCCTTCTGACATTCAAACACCCTTTCTAATTGTCGAAAATTATATCCGAGCCGACAGCTCTTTCGACGAATTGCTTCATCTGCTCTCTTGCTATGCCTTGAGAAATGCCGCCGCATGGCAGCGGAACGATTGCCGGCAGCGTTGCATCGGCGTATGTTTGAACCGCCTTTTCCGCCGCGCTGTAGTATTTTTCACTGACAAAAATCACCGCAAAGTCATTTTTGGCGAGCCTTTCTATAATTTTTGACGTATCCTCCGGTGCTTTGGGCGAAAAGGTTTCCATCCCTATCGCACCAAAGTACGCCACGTTTTCAAAATCTCCTATAATACCGACCTTATACATACGTCTCACGCAGCCTTTCCGTAATTTCTTCCGTCGGCATAGCGCTCAGCCTGCCGTAAATTATGGTACGCAAATTTTTTATCTCGGTCTTTTTTGCAATAATATACGCCGCAACCGTGTCAAATCCGAAAAACGAAAACTCCGCACTTTTCATGTATCCATTTATTTCATCGTCGCACCATTTGTCAAACGTACCGGGCGATTTTTTAAAAGCCTCATACGCACCAGAATACCCTTGCTTTTTCAGCACTTTTTCGCGCGGTGCGTCCGATGCTGCCAGCATCGGCACATCAATAAGCTCCGATTCAATCAGTGCCGCCTCCAGAAATTCAGTCGGCTTTCCCTCCGCACGAAGATATATTTTTAAATCTGCCGCAAGTATGAGTCTCTCGGTATATCCGTGCAGAAATGTGTTTTCGTTGCTTCGCTTTTTCATCATTTCATAAAGCCGCCTATCCAGAAAAATCTCGGCATACTGCGCGTCGCCGTTTTTTGCAAGCTCGGCATATGCCTTGCGGCATACCTCGGCCAGTTCGTCCGAAAGCTCCGAATAATCCCCATTTTTAAACGCGTCTGCAATTGCCTGCGGCTCCGTCAAATACGGCTTTTTTGTCAACTCATGCCAGTCGACTGCGGCAGCTGTTGCTTTAAGGACCGCTTTTACATTATGGAAGTCATTTTCAAGCAGCAGCGTCCTTAATCCTTTCTCTCCAGGGCAAAGCTCAAAACATATATCCCACGTTTTGTTCATTTCATTGTCCAGCATTTCAAAAATGTCGCCGCCGCTGTATCCCTTTTCGCGCATAAGCTGTGCTATGTCTTCCGTGTTTTTTTCTCGCGCTGCATCTGCCAGCTGCTCGTTCGTGAACATATTGTTTTCAAGCGCTCGCACATATGCCGCGGCATAAGTATACTGTTCCATAAAAAATCAGCTCTCTTTCTCATAAAGCGCATTGATTTTGTCACACATATCTCTGTATTTGTCCGCAAAAATGCTGTCTATCGTACAATCAAATTCAACTCTGCCATAGCTCAACACAAAGCCACCGCTGCACTCCAAATTTTCATCTGCAAGAACCGCACCGCGAAAAATTTCAGAAACACTGCCAAAAAGCCGCTTTTTGTCCGCAGACGACATGAAAATTTTTCCTCCATTTTCGGTTCTTACGCTTTCATAAAGTCCAGAAAGCACCTTTTTGTACTCATCGTCGGGAAGCAAAACAATTTTTTGCTTAGCCGCTGCAATTGCTTTCGAAACCGCGTCTGACTTTGCCGAAAGTGCTACCAACCTTTTAAGCCGCCTGTCCTCCGCGGCTTCTCGCTCATACATGGCTGAGATTTCATTTTCCAGCTTTTTTTCGTACTCGGCGGAAGCCTCCCCTTTTTCCGTTTTAAATGCAGCGCGCATCTCCGCAGCACGTGCTCTTGCCTTTTCGACAATTTCTGCCGCCGATTTTGCGGCATCTTCGACTATTTTATCCGTAATTGGCTGTAAATCCACCATCTTTTCCTCCTTATCAAACTATATTTATGACCATAAGGAAAGACACTATAAATCCCAAAAGCGCGTAAAGTTCGATGAGTGAAGCCGAAACAATAGCCTTGGAACTTTCTTCAGGGCGCTTTGCGGTAAGGCTGCAGCCCGCAGCGCAAACTCTGCCCTGTGACTTAGCAGAAAAATATCCTCCCAGCGCAATCGGCAGGCAAGCTGAAAGATACTGAAGTCCCAACATTGTGTCACCTACAGGCGTCCCGCCCAAAATTCCCACATTCAAAAGCACCATAACCGCAATAATCAGTCCGTACAGTCCCTGCGTACCCGGAAGAAGCTGCAAAACAAGCATTTTTCCAAATTTTGACGGGTCGTTTGACAGAACCGCACTAGCCGCCTCCGACGCAACCCCTACGCCGTATGACGAACCCATGCCTGCCATTCCGACTGCCAGTGCCGCGCCTAAAAGTGCAAAAAACATTCCTAAATTCATAACAATCTCCATAGCCTTTCTGCCCGCGAAAAGTAATTAAAATTTCCAAACGCTTTATCCGCGGACCGATAAAGCGACCTTGTGCACTGCCGTTTCGCCGGTCGGTGCGGTTTAATCATTTTTTGAAAATTCATAATATTTTGTATCCATTTTAAACGGTGTGAACTTTCTGCCGCCTCCTTCATAAAATTTCTGATAAAATTCAACATACTGCAATCGATTTGTGTGAACATAAGCTCCAAGCATATTTATGGCAAAATTGAGCGAGTGACCGAAAAGCGCAATCAACACAAAAACGAATATTCCAAGAGGCGAATTTCCGCCGAGCGATCCAAGAATATTCACCACCGACGCGATAACCCCGGTCGCGAGACCAAGTGCCATAAGCCGCGAATAAGACAACACGTCACCGACATAGCCGGTTATGTCGTACAAACTCAATATTCCGGAAAAAATTCTCGCAAAAATATTCTTTTTATCCCTGCCCTGAGTCAGCACAAGTCCCAAAGTGGCAGTGATTTCCATATATATCCCGATGTTGCGCAGATGCCTAGCTGAAATCCCAATTCCGACCGCCATTACAGCTGCACCGCACAAAAGCCGTATCCAAAAACCAACATCATATACGGCACCCCATTTATCTCCGCTTTTCCATCTCATATAAAACTTGATGCAAAGCGCCGTGAGAATGTGTATAAGTCCGAACGCAATCGATATTATAAGCAGTTTAAGTGCCTGGTTTATCGGATCAATCAGAACCGGTTTAAACTCAAGCTTTCCGCTACCAAAGGTTTTTGAGACCGTACCTATCAAATCACCGAAAAAACCTCCGTACAAAATACCCCAGAACGTTGTCGAAATGCCGCAGTAAAAGAACATTTTAAACATTTGCCGCTTATCCTTTTTTAGAATATCAAAAAATCCCAATACACCGCAAACAATCACCATAATCAGTCCATATCCGGCATCTGAAAACATCATACCGAAAAACCAGTAGTAGAAAAATGCCATAATCG
>JAQXIJ010000066.1 GCA_029007725.1 Bacillota bacterium
TACCTATGCCGAAGCAACCGAAGAAAAGAAGCAGGAATCGTTTGAACGGTTGGCTGCAAAAATGGACGTATTTTAAGAAGGACTTGAAGGTTTGTCATCTGACAGCAAAATCTTCAAAAGACAGCAAATTGACATCAAATATATATCGATAACGGATGATTACGGAGAATGGTGAATTGCTCTATTTTTGCAAAAACACGATAATAAAGCGGTATGAAGAGATACAAATCACTTTCAAAAGTAATCCCCACAATGAAGCCGTTGGATAGGTAAAAATGGCGTAGTTATACGGTTTGTAAGGATATAGTACCTTGTTTTACCACTTTTTTACCACTTTTCAAATTTAGGCGAGTCCACTATAATATGAACTTGAATGAAAGGCATCGTTGCAAAAGCAATGGTGTTTTTCTTTTGCGGAGAAACGCTTAAATATAAAACACTTATTTGATATTATTGTTTTACAAGAATGCTGTATAGTGAAATACAACATTCTTTTAAACCAATAATGTGGAAAATTAATTATTCACGAATGACGAGTTGGCTCACATATTGCGTCATAACTATTCAAATATGACAAATTAAAACATGAGAACATAACCTCGCGTCTTTCTTATAAACTGGATATGATTGAATAATCGGCAAAAAATGGGACTATCTGTGTAAAACAGAAGTTCCTTTTTTATCTGCCATATGTCAAATGCCCAATAAAATTTTGCCAATATTAAAATACAGATACAGTCATAATTTCTTTACCGACTGTTATATCGTGTCTGCGATTGATTTGAGCCTTACAATTCCGAGCTTTATACTCACTCCAACAACACTCCACCGGAACATAGAACGGTCTCCGTGGAGGAGGCTATCTTTATTCTGCAACGACAAGGCTATATCGTAACGCCCTGCGCTGAATAAAGTATACCACATTCTTTTTATTTTTTGAAGTCACTTTCAAAAAATTTTGCTTAAAGTGTCTTATTTCCTATGCACTTTTTTATTTCTATGTTTTTAATCTATTTTTTTCTTTTTTCAAACTTAAAAATCTCCAACATTTGTTATTTCTATTTTAATCGATGCCTAAGGTTTACACTATACTTTTTCCATGATATATATATCCTATAAAATATTGACTTTTTATTTAAACATTTTATAATAGTGACAATCGTTGTTCTGTTTATTATCAAGTTAAAAACAATCACTGCAAACATTATAATTATACTTATTACAGCCGCATATACTGCCCATAAAAGCAGGTTATCGGCGGAAATCGTAATTGTATTGCTTAATATATATATAAGTGTTAATCCCAAACAGATGTTCAGCACCGTATCTTTAGCAAAGAGCTTTAGCTTTCGATGAAGTATATTCTTTGACAGATACCATGACATATATACCGTTCTTGCCGCCATTGCTGTCATCGTTCCGAGCGCAACACCAATTAATCCCCAGCGGCTTACCGCAATAATCGAAATACCCATATTGATCATAACCTCAATATATGCACCTCGCTTTGTTTGTTTGTAATGTCCTGCGGCGTTGATGATATTATTGTAAGGTATTCTCACACAGTAAAACCATTGTGCCGCAATCATAATATATGCAAATGTGGGACGAATATAATTAACATCCGTAATCCCCTTTGTATATATATTTACAAAAGGAATAATCAATATGGCTTCCGCGATACATACGAATGTTGCCGCCGCAGTGTTTACTGTCTGATATAATTCAAAAGAAGTCCTCAGCTTATCCTTTTCATCTTTGGCGATAAGATTGCCGAGTGCCGCAGATATGCTGTCTGATATAGTTGTAAAGAAGTTTTCTATTGCATATATAACGGAATTATACACGGAATATACCGATACTTCTTTTGTTCCGCTGAATATTGAAAGCAATACAATATCTGTATTCATATGAATAAAGAAAGCAATATGATGAATCATGCCGTCACGTTTTCGCGGAAGAACTCTGTCTTTGTCATATACAGATGTACTGATATGGTAATAATGTTTTACACACAACCGAAATAAAACTGGATTTATCAAAAATACCAATGAACTGATTGCTTTGACTGTATGTATTCCGGCACCTAATTTAATTGCCGCAACACAAACAATTGTATTTAATATAAGTGTGAGGCTTTGTACACCCTGTATTATTCGTATTTTTTGGTCTGCACGAAGCAACAATCGGTGTGCAAGGGCAAAATAGTAATTAAAATAATAGTTTGCACCGAGTATAATAACCATCGAGCTTACATACCAAAAATCAAAATTTGTTTTAATCACTGCTTTTGCAACGACAGCAAATAATACTACCAGTACAATATATACATAAGAAATTTTATTGAAAAACTTTTTTGCATTATTAAAAATATCGGATACAGCCTCACGGTCACCGTCCGCAAGCGGTTTATAAAGTGAAGATGTTATAAGACCGCCTATTCCGAATTCCATAATCATTGTATATGTCAGCAGCTGGCTTATTGATTGCAACATACCATTTACATCTGAGCCAAAGTAGAGAAGTATATACCTCGGAAGAATAAGCGAGCATACGACAGAAGTTAATTGATACAAGACAGCTGCTGAAATATTAGCCTGTGTCTGTTTTCTTATACCAGTTGTGTTATTGTGTTTACGCAGTAGGTCTTTCATTTCTTTTTTCCTTTAATAACAGAATTTTTCTTTTATATAAAACAGAACTTAAGCATATCAGTACGCGCGGCATAATAAGACGAGCAGAGCGCAAAAAAGGTTATCCTATGCTTGATTTTGTTAAAACTGACAATAAATAAACGGATTTTCATCGGTAAAGGCAAGCCTTAAAATAAGACCGATAATTACAAAGAACATTATAAGCGAACTATAGTTAAATCCATGATAGGATAAAATCCGTTTACAACAGCTTCACATTGTTTCCTACTTCTTAAATATGCGGCAGTCTCACCGGCAGCCACAAGCACGATTGCAGCAAAGACCCATGTGAAAGGCTGCATAACGCCATCCTGCCATATGAATATTCTGTGCAATATAAAAAACGCATTTGATATATTTTCTGTTCGGCAGAATACCCAGCAGATACGTACAAAAATATATGTCAGCAAAATTGAAACTGCGGTTCCGAAAATATTTTTCTTATACGATGTTTTTGGAATACAGGCTATAAATGCTTTATGTATGCACATCGCAAGTCAATGGAGAAATCCCCATAATATAAAAGTCACATTTTCTCCATGCCACAGTCCGCCGAAAACTATTGTCAGCATAAGATTAATATATGTCGTGATCTTGCCCTTACGATTTCTTCCAAAGGGTATGTATAAATATTCCTGAATACAGTTAGATAAGCTTATATGCCATCTTTTTCAAAATTCGCTTACATTTTTTGATATGTATGGGATATTGAATTTTTGTTGAAATCATATACCAGACATTTTGCCGCTCCGATTGCCATATCTGAATATCCGGAGAAGTCAAAGTAAATCTGTATTGAATATGCAATTACCGCTAAAATTATTTATACCGAAGAAAATATAAGCGGCTTTGCAAAAACATCATCCACAAATACTGATAAATGGTCTGCAATTACTATCTTTTTAAATAATCCGAACACAAAAATTTGTATTACGCAGGTAAAATTCTTTTTGTTTTTCTCTTTGTTTTCCGCAAGCTGCGGCATAAAATACGCCGCTTTAACAATAGGACCGGCAACAAGCTGCGGAAAAAAGGAAATATACAGTGCAACTTCAATCAGACTATGGCTTTTAATGCGTTTTTGTAGCACGTCTATTGTGTAGCTCATAGACTGAAAAGTATAGAAAGATATTCCAACCGGAAGAATAATATTCAGAGTACCGGGATTGATCAGTCCGAACAATGCCGAAAAGGATTCTATGAAAAAGTTAAAACACTTAAAAAATCCCAGGATAATAAGCGTCAAAAGCGTCATGCATATCTAAAAATATTATGTTGTTTTTCTCACAGGCGCTAACAAATGCGTTGTAATAGTATTGCTGATCTCTATCCAAGACTTTGTTGTTTTCATCGACTTTTATTAAGTCGTCGCAAAAAATGATAAGGCGGCGGCTTCCCACTGCCGCCGACGCCTTTTGTAAAAAGGCATCTAAATAATGTTCATAATTATATTTTTCTTCCGCAGACAACTCCGCTGTTTTTTTGTAGCGAAACGTTCGGAGTTTTGCTGCTGGTATGTTTTATACTGAGCATAAAGCAGGCGCATATAATCTGATTTTTGCAGATAGTATAAAATACCAGTGTCAGGTGTTCCTAACTGTTCATGCTTTCCTCAGAGAACCTGTTGTAAAGTATCCGTTGCAAGCTTTGTTTCCTATGTTTCTATTATAACATAATCCGTAGGGGAAAATTCCTTTACAACGTTTTCAATATTGTTTATGCAGCAATCAATACTGTGACCGGAAATTCCTATGTTATATGCCTGTATATTGATATTGCCTTGCTTCAGACGTTCATTGAGTCTGTATACGGTATTTTTATCCTTCTGAACATTAAATCCCTCCATCTGCGACGATCCCATTACCAGTATATTTATGTCGTCAATAATTTCTGCATTGTTAAAACCGTTTCCATCTGTTCTTACCCAGGAGTATCCCTCTGTTGCCCGCATATACAATTTATTGTTTCCACATATGTAATCCGTGGATTTTGTATCAGATTTCATTCTTATTGGAACATGATAATAAAACGCTGAAAATACAGATAATATGCCGAAAGCTACTATACCGGCCGTAAACAGTTTCAATAAAAATTTAAATATCTTTTTCATTTTGTTTAAAGCTTTCCTTTAATAATAAAATTTTTTCTTTACAATAAAATTGCAAATATAATAAATATATCCATTTAATTCGTAAAAGAAAGATTTTATATTTTACTTGCTTGCTTATGTTTTCATACCGTATAGTTTTTAAAACCTCCTGCAATCTCGGCTGTAATATATATTCTTTTATTTTTTTTACTTTCTCACGCACTGTTTTATTTTTATTATAAAGCAGCTCGTTTCGTATACTTAATATCAGCTGCAATGCTGCATAACAATTTATCTGTGATCTTCCGTCAAAATTTCTTTTGTCAAATTCAGTATCAAATACCGACATTAAAATAGGCAGCTTTCTTAGAAGTCTTTTGTCATATTTGCGTGAAATTGACGCACTATTTTGCCTGTATATGTAAAAGAATTTATCGTATGTTATATATACACTTTTAGCATCAAGCATACATGGATAGGTGCAAATGCCGTCCTCTCCGAAATATATTTTGTCCGTTATGTTCATTATCACATTCTCAAGTATTGACCTGCGTATTACCTTATTGCAAAGGCTGGGGTGGATACCCGGCATATTTTTCATTGGTGAAAAAAGCATATTAGGATATATATCCCGTTTTAATTTTTCTTTATTATAAAAGCCTTCTTTAAAATCTAAATATAAAGGAATTCTTGAATTTTCGGTTTTAATTACAATATTACAAATAGCAATATCTGCATTATATTTTAACAGCTTATCCATCAAAAAATCATACATTTGAGGCTCAATATAATCATCACTGTCTATATAAGAAACATATGCTCCGCGCGCCTCTTTAAGCCCTGCTTTTCGTGTATGAGTCGGACCGCCGTGTTCTTTATGAATAGTTTTGATAAAATCATATTTTTCGGCATATTCATTACATATCCTGCCACTTCCGTCTGTTGAAGCATCATCAACCAAAATGATTTCATAATCCTTGAATGTTTGATTTATAATGCTATCTACACATTCTTTTATATATTTTTCGGTATTATATACCGGAATTATCACACTTAATTTGGGAGTCATATTCTTATCACCTTTGTTTCGCTATTGTGGTGTGCTTTCAGAATTTCTGTATTTTATTACTTTTG
>JAQXIJ010000067.1 GCA_029007725.1 Bacillota bacterium
ATATTGGATTTGCTACATTTAACGGCTGGTTTCATAAATTGACAGGCGTTCATATGACCACTTATACCATTACAGATTGGTTAGGACTTGTACCACTATTTATATGTATGGTATTCGGCATGATTGGATTGGTGCAGTTGATTAAAAGAAGAAGTCTGTTAAAGGTGGACTATGACATTATTGTTCTCGGAGTATATTACATTTTGGTGATGTTTGGATATGTAATATTTGAAATGATTCCGATAAATTACAGACCAATACTTATCAATGGATTTATGGAAGCTTCATATCCGTCATCAACTACACTTCTTGTATTAGGAGTAATGCCGACACTTGTGGAACAAATAAATCGCAGATTGAAAAATGCTGTGTTAAAAAGGAGTATAATGGTTTTCACTGTACTTTTTTCTGCATATATGGTAATTGGGCGATTGATTTCGGGTGTTCATTGGTTTACGGACATTGTAGGTTCTATATTCTTAAGTATGGGATTGTTTTATATTTATAAAGCGGTCGTTATATTACTTAATAAAGAATCAGAATAATTGGAGGTACTCTTTTGGAATTTAATGAAAAACTTCAAGAATTGAGAAAAAACAAAGGATTGACACAAGAGGAATTGGCAGAAGTTTTGTTTGTGTCAAGAACGGCTGTTTCAAAGTGGGAGTCTGGTAGGGGTTATCCGAGTATTGATTCATTAAAAGAAATCGCAAATTACTTTTCAGTTACGATTGATGAGTTGCTTTCGGGTGAGAAAATAATATCTATTGCTGAAAAGGAAAACAAGTCAAATATTCAAAGAATTTGTGATTTATTGTTTGGCATTGTGGATGTTTTTTCATTTATGCTTATTATATTACCACTTTATCCAAATCCCATTAACGGATATATCTACTCGGTAAATCTGTTTTCATATACAGAAACATCTGCTTTTAACCTATTTGTATATTGGATAATGTTTACTGCGTTGATAATATCCGGAGCAATAAAGGTCATTCTAACTCAAACAAGATTTGAAAAAGGACAAAAACTGCTGACAGTTATTTCTATGGGATTAAGTATTTTGACTGTGCTGTTTTTAGCAATGACAAGAGACGCCTATGCCATAACAGTAACATTTCTTTTGTTGATAATAAAGGGTATACTTCTTTTAAAACATATAAAGGCAAGTAATTAGACAACTGTGATGTATGACATGAGTAGAAGATAATAGAATGTTTTCTTACAAAACCCCATAAATTCCAGTTTATAATACAGCATTTAAGACAATCCGCACGGGTTGCCTTTTTTCTTTTCCGAAAATTTTTTGACAGTGTTTATAGAGTGATAAAATAATGCACCGTTTTTGACTAAAAAACAAGCGAAAGCGGTGCATTATTTTTCAAGGAAAAGTTTCGGAGTGAGCAGTGAGCGTATAAACCGGTTGAAAATGCCCCGATTTTTACTTTATGTATCTCACACCGAAACTTTTCTTTTTGTAAAAATCCCTTTATTACGGTGATTTCGAGCAAAAAAACAGAACCACAATTTTGTATCAAAATTGCGGTTCTGATTTGGTACACCATCAGGGACTCGAACCCTGGACACCCTGATTAAGAGTCAGGTGCTCTACCAACTGAGCTAATGGTGCATATTCAATTTTACGTTCAACAACTGACGACTTGTCTATAATACCATACTTTTCATTATTTGTCAACAGTTTTTCTGATATTTTTGTTAAAAAAGTGACACTTTTTCAAGTATCACTTTTTTAACAATATATTACAAATAATTATTCAGCGGCTGTTTCGGATTCTGCTGTAGCTGTTGCATCAGCTTCGTCGTCTGCTGTCTTATCTGCATCTGCTGAAGTTGACTTTGTGTCATCATCTTCCTTTGCAGCAGCTGTTGCTTCTGTTGTAGCTGTTGCTGAAGGCTCTGTTGTTGTGTCATCTGTTGATGATCCGCAAGCTGCCAGCATGCTCATGCTCATAAGAGCTGCTATTGATAATGCAGCAAATTTCATTACATTCTTTTTCATAATATTACCTCCTAAAATTAAGAAAACAAATATTTTCTTACTACATCAATATATGATGCATACCACATTTTAATGCTCTATATTTACAGCACCAATGATTATAATAACAAATATATATAAAAAATACAAGTATTTTTTATATATGCACTGCATTTTCATATAGTTTTAAAATTTTATGTCAATTTTGACTAATACTTTTTGTGCAATTTGTATACTTTATAGCACTTTACTCAAAAATTCCCGCGTCCTCACGTTATGAGGATTGCCGAAAATAAGATCCGGAGTACCCTCCTCCATTATAACTCCCTCATCTATGAACATAACACGATTTGCAACCTCCCGCGCAAATCCCATTTCATGAGTTACTACAACCATAGTCATGCCGTCTGCCGCCAAGCGTTTCATAACATCAAGAACCTCTCCTACCATTTCCGGATCGAGCGCCGATGTAGGCTCATCAAACAACATGACATCAGGCTGCATACACAGAGCCCTAACAATCGCGATTCTTTGCTTTTGCCCTCCAGACAGCTGCGCAGGATATGCATTTTTTCTATCCTCAAGACCTACCGTTTTCAAAAGACCAAGTGCTCTTTTTTCGGCATCTGCCTTGCTCATTTTAAGAAGCATTGTAGGACCGAGAGTCATATTTTTAAGTATTGTCATATGAGGAAACAGATTAAAATGCTGAAAAACCATACCCATCTTCTGGCGGTGTAGATCTATATTTATTTTTTTATCGGTAAGGTCGTCACCGTTAAAATATATCTTTCCGCCTGTAGGTTCCTCTAAAAGATTCAGACAGCGCAGAAAAGTTGATTTTCCGCTTCCCGATGGTCCGATGATAACAACAACCTCACCGCGCTTAATTTCGGAATCTATTCCCCTTAAAACTTTTATATTGCCGAACGATTTTTCAAGTCCGACAGTTTTAATTAAAACCTCATCTGTCACGGCTGTTCAGCCTCCTCTCGAGCTTTCCCTGCAAAGCTGACAAAATCATTACTATAATCAGATATATAAGCGCCACCGCTATCAGAGGCATAAATGCATCATAGGTACGCCCGCGTATAATATCGCCGCCCTTAGTAAGGTCCTGCAAGCCGATATATCCTGCCACCGAAGTTTCCTTCAGCAGTACAATAACCTCATTGGCAAGTGCCGGTATTACATTTTTGAAAGCCTGCGGCATGATAATATGCCACATAGTCTGAACAAAGTTAAATCCAAGGCTTCTGCCTGCCTCATTCTGCCCTTTGTCTATCGACATTATGCCCGAACGCACAATTTCGGCAACATATGCGCCCGAATTGATTCCGAATGCAATAATCGCAACAAATGTTTTATTAATGCTTGTCGACGCAAAGATAACGAAATAAATTATCATCAGCTGAATAACTACCGGAGTTCCGCGTATAACGGTCAGATACACCTTGCAAATAAAATTAAGAATACCGAGCATCATTGTTATAAGCGGATTTCTGATGCTGTTTTTGCCGGTGTCATATGTTGACCTTATAATTGCCACTAAAAATCCGAGAACAACGCCGATCAGCGCCGCGAATACCGTTATTTTAAGAGTAGCTGCCAAACCATCGGTCAGATATTTCCAGCGATTGTCGGTTATAAAGTCGTTTACGAACTTTATTTTAAATTGTTCCAACGCTTTTTCCTCCTATAGGTAAAGGTATATAAATGCAAAAAAGAGGATAAGGAATCAATATTCTCTATCCCCTTTTTAATATCAATTTTATTTTGATGTGATGTACTTGTTGATTATTTTATCAAGAGTGCCGTCCTGCTTAAGTTCTGCCAAAGCTGAATTGATTTTATCCAGAAGTTCTGTATTATCCTTTGCAAGAGCGATTGCATAATCTTCTTCAACGTACGGTGTGTCAAGAGTCTTCAAGCCTTCATTTTCGCTTACGAAAACCTTAGCCGGTTCGGAGTCGATTACAACCGCGTCAATCTTATCCTGAAGCAGTGCCTGGATAGCGTCAGCACCCTTCTGATATCTTTCAACGCTTTCATCACCGTAATCATCTGTAATGTAGATATCGCCTGTTGTTGATGTCTGAACGCCGACTTTCTTTCCTTTAAGATCGTCCGGAAGAGCGATAGGGCTATCGTCTTTAACTATAATAACTTGCTTGCCGTGTGAATAAGTATCGGAGAAATTAACATTTACAAGTCTATCCTCTGTAACTGTCATGCCTGCCACGCCTATGCTTGCCTTACCGCTCTGAACTGCCGGTATGATTGAATCAAAAGCCATATCTTCGATTTCAAGCTCCATTCCGAGCTTATCTGCAATAGCCTGTGCAACCTCTGCATCGATACCTACTATTTTGTCATTTTCATGGTACTCATATGGTGGAAATTCTGCATTTGTTGCCATGATTAACTTCTCTGCTGAAGCTGTTGTTTCATCATTTTTGTCCTTTGTTGCTCCGCAGCCTGCCAAAGCGGACATCATCAACGCTGACATTGCGCATACAGCAGCAATTTTTAAAATATTCTTTTTCATTTTTCTTTCCCTCCAAATATATAATTAATGTTTCCATGATATTATAACAAAACATTAATAATTATTCAAGTGATTTTGTCAAAAATATATGAATTATATGTTTTTTTGTATAAATATACAAAAGATTTTATTTTCCAACGCAAAAATTATGGAAAATCTCGGTTACAATATTCTCAGATACGGTGTCACCTGTAATTTCGCCAAGGCTGCTTATTGCTTCATTTATATCCAAAGCCACAATATCCTGCGGCATTCCGCCGTCCATAGCCAAAAGTGCTCTTCTGACAGCATCAGCCGCTCCCGACAATGCTGCCGCATGGCGCATATTTGTTATTATCACCGAACCATCGTTCCCGATTTCCCCGATATGATACATTTTTTTTATTCTGTTCGTCAAAACATCTATTCCCTCGCCTGTTTTGGCGGAAATTTCAATGGCTTCATCTATATGCACAATCTTTATATCGGTCTTGTTCGCCGCAATTATCCGATTTTTACCCTCTGTGAGTGCCAGCAAATTTTTATCCTCTTCATCAATTTCTCGGCTGATATCAAGTATGAGTATAACCAAGTCAGCTTCATCAATGGATTTTTTTGAGCGTTCGACACCGATTTTTTCAACAACATCCTCAGTCTCACGGATGCCCGCGGTATCAAGCAATAAAAGCGGGACCCCGCCGAGGTTTACATATTCTTCTATAACGTCGCGCGTGGTTCCCGCGATGTCAGTGACTATAGCGCGTTCTTCGCATGCAAGGCAGTTAAGAAGCGATGATTTACCGACATTCGGCTTTCCCACAATAGCCGTTTTTATTCCCTCACGCAGAATTTTGCCGCTGTCGGCGGTTGAAATAAGCATATTTATTTTTTCCAGTGCAGACAAAAGTGCCTTTTTAATATCTGCACGGCTTACGTCTTCAAGGTCTTCGTCAGGATAGTCAATCGCCACCTGCATCTGCGCGGCAAGATGTAGCAAATTCATTCTCACTTCATTAATTTTTCCTGACAGTCTGCCCTCCGCCTGCGAAAGCGCATTCTTCTGCGCAAGCTCGGTTTTTGCGTTGATGATGTCGATTACACCCTCCGCCTGTGAAAGGTCTATTCTGCCGTTTAAAAAGGCGCGTTTTGTAAACTCGCCCGGCTCTGCCGGAAATGCCCCTGCCGCAATCAGAGCCTCCATGACTCTTTTTGACGCCACAAAGCCGCCGTGGGTGCTGATTTCCACAACGTCCTCACGCGTGTAGGTACGCGGTTCACGCATAACCGTCACCAAAACCTCATCTATTATCTTTCCGTCCGCATCGACAATATGTCCGTAATGAACCGTATGCGTAGCCGCTGCGGCCAGAGGGGCTTTTCCCCGGTAAACCTTGTCACATATCAAAATGGCATCGCTGCCGCTTATTCTTATCACTGCAATACCTCCAACCCCATACGGAGTGGAAATTGCCGCTATTGTTCTGTTTTGCATACTACTTTTCCTCTAACAGCTTCTGCAGCTCAGTCATAAAGGAATATATATCAGAAAAATGCTTATGCACCGATGCAAATCTTACATAGGCAACCTCGTCAAGCTCCTTTAAATGATTCATGACCTTTTCACCGATTTCGGTAGATGTTACCTCCTTTGCCATACTCTGATAAAATTCGCTTTCTATTTCATCAACCACAGTTTCCATCTGCGAGTAGGTTATAGGTCTTTTTTCACACGCGCGTATCAGTCCTCTTAAAACCTTTTCACGGTCATACGGCTGTCTTGAATTGTCCTGCTTTACAACTATAAGCGAAATTGTTTCAAGCTTTTCATATGTTGTAAATCGTTTTCTACAATCAAGACATTCTCTTCTCCGTCTTATAGAAGTTCCGTCCTCAGTAGGTCTTGAATCAATTACCTTACTTTCCGGGAACCCACAATACGGACATTTCATATTCATCTTCCTCCTATACTGCACAATTTACTTTATTATACAGTATTTTGCGCAATTTTGCAAGTATTGTTAGTTTACATTACCATGACAAATATCAGTGCCGCTTACCCTCACTATTACAAACTCACTGCCAATGGCAATTATATTTTCCCACGGAATCACCGTTCTTTCCACTTTTTTAAAAATATGAAAAAATCCTCCGCATGGAATTGAAACAGAGTTGATTTTTCCATTCTCAAAATCGATGTCCATATCACGTATGTACCCTATTTTTTCGGCAGTGTCCACATCAATTACTTTTTTCTGCCGTAAATCAAAGCTTTTAAGCATATAAAATATCCTCCTTTTTATAATATTTTATGATGATTTGCAATTTAGATATGCTTATGATATAATATATGTAAAAAGTATTTCGGAGCATATCTTTTAAAGCTCTGCGCGGCAGGGAAGATTATTCAAGATAAATAGATTCAAAGAAAGGTATACGCATTTATGGATATTATTGCATCGCAAACAAGCATCAACATAAGCGGCAGCGGAAAAGGCTGCCAAATGCGTCTAGGCGACATCGACGGCGACGGGCGCCTGGAAATAGTTTTGATAAAGCCGGACGCTGTTTCGGATGAACGTTATTTTCCTCACCAGGTCGTGTGTGCAACCGCTTTTAATCTTGAGGGAGAAGTTCTGTGGCAAATAGGCGATCCGGAGTACGAGTCGGAATATACAGACAGCGACATACCGGCACAGATTTACGACATTGACAAAGACGGAAAAAACGAGCTTATAGCTGTCATGAACGGTGAACTTTGCATATTTGACGGTAAAACCGCGGAGCTTAAAAAAAAGGTCGATCTCCCGTCGAAATATGCACATGACTGCATTATAATCGCCGATCTTGAGGGCAAAGGCTATGCACAGAACATAATTTTAAAAAACAAATTCAGCCGTATGTGGGCTTTTGATATAAACCTAAACGTTCTTTGGTCATTTCAGGGTAACATCGGACACTGTCCGGTTGCCTGTGACATAAACGGTGACGGTATTGACGAGATAATCGCAGGCTATAACGTTTTGAGTGGCTCTGGCGAGCTTTTGTGGAAAATCAATATGCCCTCTCATGCAAATTCGATATGTGTCGGCGACCTGTATTCAAACGGCGAAATGGTTATCATAATATGTGGTCCCGAAACACGCGCATACAGCACCGACGGAAAGCTCTTGTGGGCAATGGAAGAAACCGCCGAAAACATTGCCATGGGCAGTTTCCGTTCGCGAATTAAAGAAAAGGATCTTTTAATTCTTGATAATTTGTCTCTTTTCGACGCATATGGGAATTTTGTTTTCCAAAAAAATGAGATTGTATATTTTCCTACTCCGATAAACAACTTTGACGGCCTGGGAAATTTTTATATTGCTGGTCATAAAAAGGAGGACATATGCACCACGCTGTATGACGGATACATGCGAGCGTGCTATACTTTGCCGACATTCGGCAGCATTTGCTGCGGAGATTTGCTCGGTGACGGAATTTCTCAGGTGATAATCTATACCGATGATACTGCGGACATATACTCTTTAAAAGATATTAACCTGCACACTGCATACCGTCCCTACCCACGTCCGCAGTCCAGGCTCTTTTTCAATGTATCGTCACATAATACACCTCCGCTTTCGGAAAGCACGTCCAATTATCTTATCGAGGACTATGCTTTACAAAATACTCTTAAGTGGGCAGATACATATGCCACACTTAACATTCACAATACAAACAAAATAACACGCGCAGAATTTGTTCTGCTCTTTGCATCACTTCTTAATCTCAAGGAAGATGTCCGAGATAATTTTTCCGACGTTGCAAAAGGCAGCCAATATTACGAATCGGTCGGAACACTGCGCAAGCTCGGTATTATAGAAGGCGAGAACAATTTGTTTCACCCGGACAGCCCCATACTCGTATCTGATGCGAACGAAATACTCACAAAGCTCAGTATTCCTCTGACATTTACCCCCGACGGAAGCCGTGATCTTACCAAGCAGGATGTTGCACGCTTCATTGCAAAGCTAAATATTTAATAGCAAAAATACCGCCGCGATTTTATAATCCGCAGCGGTATTTTTAATCATGGTCTATAAGCGCTTCATTTCTGGTAAACAAGTCGCTTATACTCATTTCACCGAATTTATCAGTTTTTTTCCCTTCAATCAGAAACTGTACGTTTTTTACATCGCTTCTTTCAGTCAGCGAGTTGACTATAGAATAAATCACAAGCCGTTCCTTGTCAAGTGTGGCAATATTTTTATCGATAAAATCATGCTTAAAATTCACATAGCAGGTACCATCGGTTGTTTCAACCGATATTATCCGCGTGTTGGATGCGAGCAAATTCTGGCGGTTCTCACCCGAGGTTCCCTTTATCAGCTCGTATACAATGTACTGCTCAACTGGCTGTGTATCGGTTATGTTGATTTTCCTGTATTCCTTTACGAGCTTTTTCATGTCTGCGTCGGCAAAATACAGATTTATTCCGGTTGCGCAGTCGTCGTCGGATTCAAGGTTGATTTCGTCCCCAGTAATAAATCCGAGTGTTCCACCGTCACCGTTTTCTATCTCCTTGCCGTTCACCGTCACCTTGACAGCAGTTATGTCCTGCAGCTGGGACAGCGACTTTATAACCGCGTAGCTTGTAAGCATACCGGTTTTCCCGTATTCTTCCGAAAAATCCACAGTCAGGTTTCCACCGGAATTTCGGATAGAATTTACGGTAACCGTCTTATCCATTATAGGATTATATTTCTTTTCCGATGGCCCTTTTATAAGTTCGTTAACTATTTCCTCCGGCAGGTTTTTCCCATCCTTTACTGTAATATTTGTTTTCACCGCCACAAATGTTGAAGAGTCCATGTTAAAAAAATACAAATCAATGTCCTTATATTCGGTTGCCTTATCTCTGTTTATTACTCCGAAAATCACTGTAACCGCAACCACCAGCATAATCACAAATACCACAGCAGTTTTATACCTTCTCATACTCTGGCAAAAATCCTTTCATTTCGCATACTTATGCACCGACGGCTTCGTCCGTCCGGTACGGCAGCGTGATAACAAACACGCTGCCTCCATCCTTTGAATCCTCCACGTGTATATTCCCTCCGTGCAGAACCACTGCCTCCCTTGCAATTGCAAGTCCGAGTCCGGTTCCTCCGGTATCTCTTGCACGCGAATCATCAAGGCGATAAAATCTTTCAAAAATGTGTTCTTTTTCTTCGTCCGGTATGCCCGGTCCGTTATCCTCCACCCTTACCGACACGGTGTTTGTGCCCGGTTCGAGTCCGAGCTTTACAAAGCCGCCCTCGGGAGTATACTTTATTGCATTATCCACTATATTATATATCGCTTCCCAAATTTTGTCGTAATCAAGCAGCATAGGCCGCAGAGTCACCTCAGGATAATCTGAGTACAGAACGATGTTTTTAGCCTCAGCGTTCGGAGTCAGCTTGCGTATAATTGCATTAAGCATAACAACAAAATCCACTGGTGTAGGCTTTACATCGTTGCCGTTTGCATCCATTTTTGTAAGAGTTAAAAGTCTTTCTACAATTCTTGTAAGCCTGTCAACCTCGTTGCTTAAATCTGACAAAAATTCCTGAATCATTTCCGGATTCGGATCATCTGTCGTTACAATACTGTCACAGATAAGCTTTATTGTCGCCAGCGGCGTTTTAAGCTCATGCGAAACATCTGAAACAAACTTTCGGCGGTTCTGCTCGAAATTGTCAAGCTCAGACGACATATAGTTCAGCGCTTTAGCCATCTCAACAAGCTCGCTACAGCCCTTTTCTTTTGCCTTTACGTTAAAGTTTCCTTTGGAAAATTCCTTTGACACCACAATAAAATCATCTATCGGCGCAGTAGTCATAAGCGACAGTCCCAGACTCAACATTCCTACAAGAATGCTGATTATCACGGCAAAAAGAATCATATTATGCTTTACGTTCTGAATAGTCGCATCTATCGCCGAAACGGATTCTACAAGATAGACCGCACCGACAATTTTATCGCCCGAAATAAGCGGAACAGCCGCCGACATCATAGTAATATCATCATTACCCTTATTTATCGCAAGAGCCTGCTCGCCGTTTGACATACATTTATTAATCGCCTCTCGCATGATTACCTTTCCGATAAGGTCAGAATCGCGGTTTGTATCAAAGCATACTCGGTAATCCGGGCGTACAATTATCCCGCGCATATTGCTGCCAGAAAGAATCTGCCCAATATTAAAGGTAACGTTTGCATCAATTTTATCAAGCGGAGAGGCAGAAACCGCGTCAGAAATAATATTTGCTTTTGCAAAAAGGCTTACCTTTTCAGAATCATACAGATTTCCCGTAAGAATTCCCAGAATATATACGCTCAAAAGTGTCATCGCAATAAGAATAACGGCAACGTATGTTCCCATCATGCGAAACCTCATCGAAGACAGAAAATCTTTAATCCTTCTTGTAGTAATAACCAACACCCCATTTTGTCTTAATGTAAAGCGGCTCAGCCGGATTTTCCTCAATCTTTTCTCTCAAGCGGCGGATGTGTACGTCAACGGTCCGCACATCGCCAGGATAGTCGACACCCCACGCTATGTCCAAAAGATTTTCACGCGTATACACCTTGCCTGGATTTTTTACAAACAGGTCAATAAGGTCAAATTCCTTGCTTGTAAGCTCGATAACTCTGCCTTTAATCGTCACGCGCCTGAAATTATAGTCAAGCGTGATATCGCCCGAAACCAAAAGTTCTTTGTCTGCCTTTGGCTTTGGATTTGCGCGGCGCAGAATCGCTTTTATTCTCGAGGTCACCTCGCGGATATTGAACGGTTTTGTAATATAGTCGTCCGCGCCGTATTCCAGTCCCAGAATTTTGTCAATATCCTCACTGCGTGCTGTCAGCATCATAATCGGTACATCCGAAAAGCTGCGTATTGTCCTGCAAACGGTCAGACCGTCCATTTTCGGAAGCATCACGTCAAGCAATATGAGGTCGATACTGCTGTCATGCGCCTGGCGCAAAGCCTCCTCGCCGTCAAAAGCGGTAACAACCTGATACCCTTCCTGCTCAAGGTTATACCTTATTCCCTTCACTAAAAGCTTTTCGTCATCTACAACAAGAATTTTCATATTTTCTCCCCTATTCCACAACTATATAATCCTTAATACCCGCGAATTTCTTTTCGCCGATTCCGTTTACTTTCATTATATCCTCCACAACCTCAAACCTGCCGTTTTGAGTACGGTAGTCGACTATTCTATTTGCTATCGTTTCTCCAATGCCGTCAAGTTCTGTAAGTTCTGCAGCAGTGGCCGTATTTATATTTATTTTGCTATGTAGATTTTCATCACCCGAAGTTTCACTTACAGGTTCTATAGTGGGTGCATATGCACCGGAATTTTTTACAATCACAAAAGTTGATGAATCAAACTGCTTTATTACAGTTCCCGCAACAACAGCAATGGCAAACACCAGAAACAAATATCTGATTTTAAATTTCCGCATACCGCAAACGCCCCTCTCGTTCATAGTAAATATGCATATATAATAAGTATATCATAAAAAATTTATTTTTCTACACTTTTTTAGAAATTTTCTGATATTTATTGCAAAACTATGTAATTTTATGTATAATTAAATTAAAAAAGTAAATTAAAAAAGGCAGGAGGTTTTGTATGAAAAAGCACAAATTTTTAGCGGCAGCCATTATACTTTGCATGGCGGTCAATGCCGCTTCATTCACGGTTTCGTCGGCACCGTCGGCAACCCCTGTGTCCTCCCCGACAGCAGCCATAAAAAATAACAAAGCTTCGGCAACTCCCCATACATCGGTTAAGCCGAGCGCGTCCGCCGCTCCAAAGTCATCATCGGAGCCGAAAACGTCTCAGGCACCGAAGTTGTCCTCAGAGCCGAAAGCATCGCAAACGTCAAAACCCTCCCCCACTCCTTCGCCGGCACCAGACTCACCTCCCATAATCAATGCCGGCGCGGCAATCGTAATCGATGCAAATTCGGGCGACACGGTGTATTCTGCTGAGCCGGACAAAAAAATGTATACGGCAGGGCTTTCAAATATAATGACGGCGATTATCGCTTTAGAAAATGCCAAGCTTGCAGATGAGTGTACCGTCACGGATGATACCATTGCGGACGTGACCTACAAGCAGCCACAACTCGGAATGAAGGTCGGAGAAGTATATACAATCGAACAGCTTTTATATGCAATTTTGCTTAATTCGGATAATGATGCCGCAAATCTTATTGCAGAAACTGTAGGAGGTTCGCGTGACGCGTTTGTTCAGAAAATGAATGAAAAGGCTGCCGAGCTTGGCATGAAAAATACCCATTTTGCCAATCCGAGCGGTCTGCAAAATGAGGAGCACTATTCTACGGCACACGATCTTGCGCTTTTGGCACGCTATGCAATGAAAAACGCAACTTTTTCCCAGATAGTTTCATCGCAGACATATGTTTTCCCACCGACATCAATGCGTTCGTCGCAGAAAAAAATTCTCAGTACGAACCATCTTGTAAGCCGGTATAAATATCCTTACCACTA
Source organism: Bacillota bacterium (assembly GCA_029007725.1). GTDB lineage: Bacteria > Bacillota > Clostridia > UBA1381 > UBA1381 > UBA1738. The sequence goes on from JAQXIJ010000067.1 coordinate 13,078, forward strand.
TTATAAATACGCAAAAGGGGTGAAGTCGGCAAACAGTGAGGACGCCGGATATTGCCTAATTGCCTCGGCGCAGAAGGGCGAAATGTCCCTTATAAGCGTTGTTCTTGACTGTCCCAATGCCGATGTGAACGAAAAAGCATATTCTTTTAAGGACACCACGGCTTTGCTTGAATATGTGTTCACAAACTATCAGTCGGTTCTGCTGGCAAAAAAAGGCGATGTTATATATGACTCCAAGGTTGCCGAATCAAAAAATTCAACTCGACTTGCACTGACTGTCAGCGAGGATATATATGTGATTCTTAAAAATTCGGACGACAGTTCAAAAATAACCAATGATGTTCAGCTTTCAAAAAAAATCAAAGCGCCGATTCACCAGGGTGACACATTCGGCACAGTAACGTATAAGTACGGAGAAAAAACGCTTAAAACCGTTGACCTTGTTGCCGCAAACGATGTACAGCGCGATTTCATACTGCACATAATAAATTGCGTCGTGGGATTTATTTTCAATCCTATCCTTCTGATAATCATCATTGCACTTGCGGCAATCCTGATAAGAATACGAATTAACCAAAACCGAAAGCGCAGAATACGTCACAGCAGAATGGCATCATTTAACGTGGGCAGAAATCGCAGTTCAAGCTATGCGCGCAGAAGAACCGAGCCGCGTGGCAGATATCCGTCCGGCAGAACACGCTCCGGCGCGGGCCGAAGAACCGGAAGCCGCTCCGGCAGATATGATCGCGAAAGAAGAAGATAAAACATAAACACCATTTGTTCCAACAAATGGTGTTTGTTTAATCTTTGCAATGTATCCGATCAATAATTTTGCTTCCATAATAATATCATCATCAAAAATTTTTCTTTCTCCAAATTCTATATTATGTATTCTAATTCTTCTGTTAGTTTTGTTAGGATTAGATACAAAAATAACAACTTTTTTATAATTTTCAATCATATTTTTACAAAAATATTCAGCATTATCAAGATTAAAAGTTTTATCTGATATTATATTATCATTGACATCATACCACTTTATATTAACTAAAGTACAATAATCATTATTAAATTCATCAAATACTAAACTAATTCCTGTACTGTTATGGCTTTTAGAAAAATTAATAGTTATAGTTGCTTCTGTCCCTATTTCAGTAATAAAACCAAAATCTTCATTATTGGAATTGTCTGGGAAGGTTAAAAAATTACCATTTAATAACCAAAAACCTTGTTCTAATGTTGCATAATGTTGAGTCTGAAGAAAATTATTATTTAAATCAGTTAAATTATTATATTCTGTTTTATCTTCACTTGTAAATACAGCATCTTCTTTAGCAGTAATATCATAAAGTGCAAATGTTATTTTTGTACTTGTCATAATCATACACTCCTTATATTATAGGACTTTTAGCAATGAATTTAACTTGAAGATTGCCCAAGTAAGGTATTCCATCTTTTATATATTTAATATCATCACTCACTGTAGTAACATATGCTTTATATGTAATTTCATGTTCTATATACCCCAATTAAATCCCTTTTTAAATCTTCGTTTTCTGTCCTGTTAGCATATTTATCTAAAAAAGGTGCTTCTCTTTTAATAGATTTAACACCTACATTATAACTTTGTCCGTCAATTTTAAATATATCCATTAATAAGCACCTCCCATTATAAGTTTTGTTCCTACTCTTTTATCTTCTTTTTCCAATTCTGGTTTTAATAATCTTGCTATATCTGCACCTGTACCTGTAAATTTAATATTTATAGATTGATTACCACCTAATGAATTAAGTTTATTTGCAAGAACATTAATCCACTCCGTATTATTTTCAAGAGGAACTACTGCTTCTTTTCCTTGTTCACCTATCATTGCATAGGTAGCTTTATCTACTATTCCACCTTTTGCAAGTCTTTTTATATATATTTCAGGTATATTTATTCCCCAGTGTCCTCCCCCTAAAAGGTCAGGCATATCAAAACCAATAGTATTTAATTTTCTAATCATTCTATTAAGCATATTTTCAATAACTTCAATTGCTGAATTAGCTGCATCCTTCCAACCATTTTTAAATCCATCTTTTAATCCTGATAAAATATCAGTCCATTTTTCCTTTGTAAACCAAGGTTTTACATATTTATCAACCCATACACATAATGCACTATCATTCCACCAATTAACAACACTTGTCCAACCATCATTAAATCCTTCTTTCATTCCAGATAGAATTTCAGACCATTTTTCTCTGGTAAAGTATGGTTTTACATCATCTTCCAACCATTTACATAAAGTTGAATTTTTCCACCATGTACTTAAATTTGTCCAGCCATCAGACCACCATTTACCAATATCATCCCATAATTCTATCCATTTTTCTCTGGTAAACCAAGGTGTTACATCGTCTTTCCACCAGTTGGAAATATTAATAGACCAATCCTTTATAAATTGTTTTATTGCATCTACGGCTTCTTTTCCTAAAATTGCAATAAATACACCTTCTACTACTTCTCCAAAACCTTTTAAGGCTAATTTTCCACCTTCTGCAGCCATGGGTAAATCTCCCCTAAGAAGTCCTGATACATCTAATAATAGTCCTGTTATAATATTAAAAACTCCAGCTAATATTTTTAAAGCACCTGTTAATAAATTTATTCCTACAATTAAAATGTTTTTACCAAACATTTCAGCTATTTCTTTTATTCCACTGAAAATCCAAAAGTTTTTTACGGCATCTTTTAATTCATTCCATGCATCACTCAAACCTTTTAATTTCGTTTTTAATTCTTCTGCAAATTTTGATGTTTTATTAAATTCTTCAGAAGTATCTTCACTAATATCTGTTCCAATATCAAAACCAGAACCGCCTCCTGTATCTCCAAGTCCTCCACCACCAGTATCAGAACCTCCTCCAATACTGTCATTAATACTTGAATTAAGAACATTAAGTTCGTCAAATCCAGCTAAAGTTTGTTTTAACTTATTAGCTTCTTTATTTGCTTTTCCTAAGTTTTTTGCTGTAGTTCCTGTGTTCTTTGCACTTACTCCAGAAGATGAAGCTACAGATTTAAAATTGTTAGATGATTGCTTTGATTTTAATTCTACACCAAATATATTTTTAACAAAACTTCTTATTGTTTTACCCATATTAATTAAACTTGCTACTACTTTATTTAATGCTTTTACTACCGGGGATAATACTGTTATTAAACTGTCACCTAACAGTCCCATAAAACTTTTCCAATTTTCTTTTAAAATTCTTGTTTGGTTAGCCCAGCTGTCAGAAGTTCTTGCAAAATCACCTTGTGCATCTCCTGTTACAGATAATAAGTAGTTATATCTTAATAATGCTTGTTCTGCTTGTGTCATACTGCTATAACTCTTTGTTATACCTTGACTTAATGCATATGCTTCTAAGTTTGCTATTGACATATTTATACCA
>JAQXIJ010000068.1 GCA_029007725.1 Bacillota bacterium
CTTGCAGGGATTCCGGTGCTGGCAAAGGACAGAAACGACTATGATCCTATAATATGCGGCGGCGGACTGTGTGCCTATAACGCTGAGCCTATTGCCGATGTGTTCGATTTTTTTATGATGGGCGAGGGAGAGGACAGTATAAATGAGGTCGTAAGCGAGTACATCAAGTGGAAAAAGTGCGGCAGAAAAAATAAGACCGAATATCTTAAAACCATTGCCGAGTATGAGGGGATATATGTACCGGCGTTTTATGATGTGGAATATAACGAGGATAATACCATAAAAAGCATAGCACCGAACACGCCCGAGGCAAAGCCGGTGATAAAAAAGCGGATAATGAAAGATTTTGACGCAGCATATGCTCCGGAAACCATAATCGTTCCGTTCGGAGAGGTTGTGCACGACCGAGTTATGCTTGAGGTTTTCAGAGGCTGCATAAGAGGCTGTCGCTTTTGCGAAGCCGGATATGCATATCGCCCTGCACGTGAAAGAAAGGCACAAACCCTTACAACTCTTGCGGACAAGCTGCTCGGCTGCAGCGGATATGACGAGATGTCGCTGTCATCACTCAGTACCAGCGACTATACTCAGCTTAAGGAACTTACCGATAATCTGCTTGCAATTACCGAGGAAAAAAAGATAGGATTGTCGCTGCCTTCGCTGAGAATTGACAATTTTTCATTAGAGCTTATGAAAAAGGTGCAAAAGGTCAGAAAATCCGGAATCACATTTGCGCCGGAGGCGGGAACACAGCGCCTGCGCGATGTTATAAATAAAAATATCAACGAAGACGACATAATGAAGTCGGTAAAAATGTTGTTTGAAGGCGGATGGTCAAATGTCAAGTTGTACTTTATGATTGGTTTGCCGACCGAAACAGAAGAAGATGTGCGCGGAATTGCCGAGCTTTCGCAAAAAGTGCTTGATGTGTACTTTTCCATTCCCAAAGAGGAACGCGCAAAAAACATAAATATCACAACAAGTACCTCGAGCTTTGTGCCTAAGCCGTTTACGGCTTTTCAGTGGACGCGGCAAAATACACGTGAGGAAATAATAGAAAAACAAAATCTGCTTAAAAGCTCTCTTACGTCAAAACGAATAAAATACAGCTGGCATGACAACAAAACAAGCTATCTTGAGGGTATGTTTGCACGCGGTGACAGGCGTCTTTGCAAGGTTATTCTTGAGGCGGTTAAAAACGGCTGCAAATTTGACGGCTGGGACGAATATTTTGATTTTGAAAAATGGATGCAGGCATTTAAAACCTGCGGGATTGATCCGGACTGGTATTTGCGCGAGAGGTCATATGACGAAATTTTGCCGTGGGATCATATCAGCATCGGTGTAACACGCGAATTTTTTATGCGCGAAAATGAAAAGGCAAAAAAGGAACAGACCACTCCAAATTGCCGACAAAAATGCGCCGGCTGCGGTGCAAATTGCTTCGGGGCAGGTGTTTGTTATGAGTAACTATGTTTTGAAATACTCTCGTGACGAAAGAGTAAAATATATTTCTCACCTCGATTTTATACGCACATTTCACAGAGCAGTGCGCAGGGCGGATATTCCTATGAGCTTTTCGCATGGATTTAATCCTCATCCGATTATGACTGTTGCCATGCCACTTTCGGTCGGAATGACCGCCGGCGGAGAGTATATGAAAATCGGTTTTGAATGCGATTATTCTGAGCAGGAAATTATGGATAAGCTTAATGAAAGTCTGCCGATAGGATTTAAAATTTTGGCAATAAAAAAGGTGGAGGGCAAAGAGCTTGATTTTGCAAAGCTCGACAGAGCAATATATAACGTGGATGTGGAATGTAATGATACATCGCTGTTTGATGCAGAAGTTTTTATGCAAAATAAAGAGCTCAAAGTTATGAAAAAATCTAAAAGCGGCATTAAGGAGGCGGACATTCGTCCGTACATATACGATTTTAATGTGGATTTGGTAAATGGAAATTTAATTAATATAACAATGTGTCTTGCTACTGGAAATACATATAATTTAAAGGTGGATTCGGTGATTGAAGCAATGGTAAAGTATACCGGTGGATTTAATGTTGAATTTTTTGCAACGCATAGAACAAAAATTCTTGCTGGCGATGAAGAACTGTTATAAAAAAAGAGCGGGTGGACCGTTCTTTTTTTATAACAGTTTGAAATTGTTTTTGCTGAACTTGATGAGACCGTCTTTTTGCAGCTTGCTGAGCTCCGCTGACATGGCACTGCGATCAACCGACAGATAATCCGCAAGCTGCTGACGGGAAAACGGTATGACAAATTCCGAAACACCAGCCTTTTGCGCCTCACCGGAAAGATAAGAAAGTAGCTTGTCACGCGTGGTGCGCTTACATATGTGTGTAATTTTGGTGTTAAGGTGCAGATTTTTTGCAGAAATTTCCGAAATAAGATTGTTTATGATTTTTCTGCCGTCGAATGACGATGTGCTGCCGGAAGCAAGCAGTTTTTCGGATGACAGCCATAATACAGTTGATTTTTCTTCCGCAACAACACTTACATTTATAACCGCACCTGGAGTGCAGGCAAATGATTCGGCAAAAAGATTTCCTGCGGAAATACCGGCAAGAATATTTCTATTTCCCCAGAAATCCTCCTGAATGATTAGAATACTTCCGCATAGCAGCATTCCGACCGAATCGATTTTTTCACCGCTGCTTAATATATAGGTATTTTTTTCATAATCTCTCTCATATGCATCCAAAAATTTCAGTGCCGATTCTGTTTCGGAGTCATCCATTCCGTTAAAAAGCGGTGACAAAGATACAATTTCCAAAAAATTCTTCAAAAAAAACACTCCTTTTGTTGTAAAAACAACAGAACTCTTGCTGCTATTATAGTATAATGAGAATGCAAAATCAAGAAAAAATATAGTTTAAACGGAGGTAAATATATGCAAAGAAGAATAATACAGATTGACGAAGAAAAATGCAACGGCTGTGGTGCCTGTGCGACGGCTTGCCACGAAGGCGCGATAGGAATAGTGAACGGTAAGGCAAAGCTTTTGCGTGACGATTACTGTGACGGAATCGGCGACTGTCTGCCGACATGCCCGGTCGATGCGATAAGCTTTGTGGAGCGCGAGGCGGCGGCATATGACGAAGCCGCGGTTTTGGCGAACAAGCAAAAAAAGCAGCAGGGCGAAAATCTGCCGTGCGGCTGCCCTGGAACACATTCAAGAAAAATTGACCGAAACGAAACAGAAGAACCGCAGGTATCAAGCATCAAGCAGCACAGCAGACTTAGCCAGTGGCCGGTGCAAATAAAGCTTGTTCCGGCGAACGCACCATATTTCGACGGCGCAAAACTGCTGGTTGCTGCCGACTGCACAGCTTATGCATATGCAGGATTTCATGAAGATTTTATAAAGGGACATATTACGCTTGTCGGCTGTCCTAAGCTTGACAATGCTGATTATTCCGAAAAATTGACCGAAATTATCAAAAATAACGACATTAAAGGAGTTACGGTTGTACGAATGGAGGTTCCTTGCTGCGGCGGTATTGAAAATGCCGCAAAAGTCGCACTTAAAAACAGCGGAAAATTTATTCCGTGGCAGGTAGTTACCATATCTACCAACGGTAAAATTTTGCATTGACAGCAAACAAAAAGCGTAGAAGTTCTGCGCTTTTTTATTATAGCTTAAAACTATAACTTTTGATAACTAATTAATATTGGACAAATGAAATAAACTGTGATATACTAAACACATATTAAACATATAATTTCAGTAGATTTTGAATGGAGTGGATAGTATGATTATTTTAAAATTTAGGGATAATGGCGGCAGAAAGCAGATGTGCGGTAGCTGTTGCTGCTGACCTAAAATATTAAAATTAAAATATTATCTAAAATATGTAAAAAAGAGGAGGAATTTTATTATGAAAAAAATATTATCACTTATACTTTCAGTAGCAGCAGCGACGGCGGTATTGACCGCTTGCGGAGGAGGCGGCAGCGATGTTACAATCGCTGTTCCAAATGACACAACAAATGAAGCACGCGCACTTTTGCTGTTACAGGACAATGACATCATAAAGCTTAAGGACGGAGTTGGCATCACTGCAACCATAAGGGACATTGAAGAAAATCCGCACAACATAAAATTCAAAGAGGTCGAAGCAGCACAGCTGCCGAACGTTTTAAAAGATGTTGACTATGCCGTAATCAACTCAAACTATGCAATTCAAGCAGACTTGAACCCGGTTTCAGATTCACTTGTTATTGAGGGTTCTTCATCGGAATACGGTAATATTCTTGCGGCTAAGGAAGGCACAGAAAACAGTGACAAGATTAAGGCATTAAAGGCAGCCCTCGAAAGCAAAAAGGTTGCAGACTATATCACGGAAAAGTATAACGGTTCTGTTGTAAGCGTTGTCGAAAATCCGGGTACGGGTTTTGATGATACGATTGACTATGGATCGCTGGCAGGAACAACAATTTCGGTTGCAGCATCTCCTACACCTCATGCAGAGATTTTAAATGTCGTAAAAGATATTTTAGCAGAAAAAGACATTAAGCTTGATGTAAAAGAATTTACAGATTACGTTCAACCGAATAACGTGGTTGAAAGCGGTGAGGTTGATGCAAACTATTTCCAGCATCTGCCGTATCTTGAAGACTTCAACAAGCAGAACGGAACTCAAATTGTTTCAGTCGGTGCAATACATGTTGAGCCGCTTGCACTGTATGGCGGAAAGCAGAAATCACTCGATCCGATTAAATAATTTCAGCACAGTGCTGATTTCAAAAGAGCAATGCACTGCCGATGTATATCGGCGGTTACCTTGCTCTTTTGCAATGTAAGAATATACGGAGGCTTTATATGATAGAATTACAAAATCTTTCAAAAACCTTTAATACTGCTGACGGTACGGTCCAAGCGCTTAAAAATATATCTTTAACGGTGAATGACGGCGATATTTATGGGATAATCGGCATGAGCGGCGCCGGAAAAAGTACGCTTGTACGCTGCATAAATATGCTTGAAAGACCAACAAATGGTAGGGTGCTTATTGACGGAGTGAACATAGGAGAATTAACGCAGGCTAAGTTGCGAGAAGTGCGGCGAAATGTTACAATGATTTTTCAAAGCTTTAATCTGCTTATGCAGCGTACATGCCTTGATAATATATGCTTTCCACTGGAGCTTGCAGGGGTCAGCAAGTCAAAGGCCAAGCAGAGGGCACGCGAACTTTTGAAAACAGTTGGACTGCCGGATAAGGAATCGGCATACCCGTCAAGACTTTCAGGCGGTCAGCAGCAAAGAATAGCTATTGCGAGGGCACTTGCGACAAACCCGAAAATTCTTTTGTGCGACGAGGCAACAAGTGCTCTTGATCCCAAAACGACCGAGGCTATACTAGAGCTTATTCAAAAAATCAATAAGGAGCTCGGAATAACTGTAATTATAATCACTCATCAGATGAGTGTGGTCGAAAAGGTATGCAACAGAGTTGCTATTCTGGACGATGGATGTGTCGCAGAAGAGGGTGCTGTAAACGATGTCTTTACAATGCCGAAATCCCGCGCGGCAAAAAGGCTGGTTTTTTCGTCTAATAATGACAATGCAATTCCGGAGGAACTGCTTAAAAATACAATCCGCGTTATTTATAACGGAGCCTTGGTTGCAGGTACGCCGATTATTGCAAAAATGGCGATTGACAGTCAGATTGAGGCAAATATTCTGTATGCTCAGACTAAATGCATAGGGGATAAGGTTTTCGGAAACATGATTCTTGGTATAAACGGCGGTAACGAGCAGTTGGAAAATGCAATTGAATATTTACAAAAAATACCTGATATAATTGTAAGGAGGGAAGCGTAATGCTCGAACAGATAATGTCAAATGATGCGGTGATTGAGGCTTTGCAGATTATACAGAGTGAATTTTTACTTGCAATTTGGGAAACAGTATATGTTACGCTTGTATCAACGGCGGTTGCAGTTTTAATTGGACTGCCGCTCGGAGTTTTGCTTGTGGTCGGTGCGCCTGACGGTGTGCTTCCGCTGCCTAAGACGGTTTTGGCAGTGCTCAACACATTAATCAATCTTTTGCGATCAATACCGTTTCTGATACTTATGATACTTGTAATTCCATTTACCAGGCTTGTCGTAGGCACTGTAGTCGGAACAACTGCGTCTATAGTGCCACTTGTAATTGCGTCTGCACCGTTTGTTGCAAGGCTGGCAGAAAGCAGTCTTAGAGAGCTCAATCCGAATATAATCGAGGCAGCACAGAGTATGGGTGCAACACCCATGCAGATAATCGTAAAGGTTATGATTCCCGAGAGTGTTCCGTCGCTTATGTCAAATCTTACAATTGCCATTACAACAATTCTCGGCTATTCTGCAATGAGCGGTATCATTGGCGGAGGTGGATTGGGTAAAATTGCAATAAATTACGGCTATTACAGATATAAATATCTTGTTATGCTGGTAGCTGTGTTCTTCCTTATAGTGCTGGTTCAGATTTTTCAGTCGGTAGGTACGAGAATCTCTAAAAAATCAGATAAACGAATTCGTAGCTAAAATACCCAAAATGCAGTCTTTAAAGATTGCATTTTTAATTTTTGATTTTATTTAAAAAACAGAATGTTAATTATTTGGAATTTTTCGTGTGCGAGCGCATAGCCTTGAGTAACTCTCACATATTTAAGAAAGGCAGGTATATTTTTCTGCATAAAAAATGTGAAAACAAACGGCAAACAGAAATTGTATACCCAATAGATGTTGTAATTCAATCGCACAGCCTTTTTATGCGGAACATCGAACATAAAATACGATATAACTCCTAAAAGTAAAAAGGAGATGATGCCAAAAAGATATATGTAGGCTGTTATGAAAATGATGATCTGCATAGGGTTTGCCGATTACGTGGGAATTACTGGTGGGGAAAGTGAACTGCTAAATGCGGAGTTTAATCCGTGAACAGTTATGTTGACGCTGGGATTGAGCATAATTTCGATATTGAGCGCACAGTGTATATATTCAAGCGACAAATCATTGCGTGCAGCGGTATTTTAGTCTTGATAATTACAAGTTTAATAAGGGAATTGAATAAACTTAGACATCGGCAGGACACATAAATATAACGTGATAACGAGATTGGAGATTTATGTTCGCTTTAAATGGATATATATAAATTTCTTTGAGATGATAAAAATGGTGCATTGTAAAATGAACCTGCAATAGTAAGTAAACAGAAAAAAGTATCCATAGTGACGAACCTGTGGTAGAATTGAGATTAATCAACAACAACTCTGAAAGGAACATCACTATGGACATTCTAAAGTATACCACAA
>JAQXIJ010000069.1 GCA_029007725.1 Bacillota bacterium
GCCGGAATATCATGTCGGCAGAGGTCGCCTGCAAACAAACCGTGGAATAAATGCGACCACTTCTTAAAAACCAAAAGAATTATTACGATTCATTCCGTTTTTTGAAGCTTTTTACTGTCTATTTTTTCTGGGAGGGCACAACTTGACCTCATTTATGCCGCATAAGAGATAGGCAATCGGCAGCGCCGATGTTGGATTTCTCCGTTCGGGCTTCGCCCTCTCTCCGCAATCCAACATCATTCTACTGCTAATCGTTACTTTTCTGTAAACTATTGCAGGTTGCTATTGCAATTTGTGAAAAAAAAATGAACGAAAAAATGTCTGCCGATAGGCGGAAAAAGCCGGTACTTGTGCTGATTGTCAGCATAAGTATCGGCTTTTGGCTTTTTTGCTTCGTTTATTTAATCCAGCCCTGATTTCTTTCATATTGAAGTATGAAGTCTGCATTATATTTTTCGTATTCGTTAAGATTGGTGTAGTCCGCATTTGGATTTGGAAAGTACCACTGTTGCGAATTGAAGTAATTTTTGTAAACCGGATTGGTGAAGATGTAGCCCTTGCGTGCAAATATCTCGTTACGGATCAGGTCGACATCATATTTTGACAAGCCGTTTAGATCTGCATCGGTTATATACTGCGAATCGCTTGCAAACAGTACCTTGTTCTGCGTGATTTTGCGCTGGTCTGGAGCTTTGGTAGGCTTTGGAGTCGGTTTTTGTGTAGGCTTTGGAGTCGGCACCGGCGTCGGATTCGGAGTCGATTCTGGTGTTGGTTCAAGAGTGGGCAGAGCTGTTGGTTCGGCAGTTGCTTCTGCCGTGGGAGCAAGTGAAATAACCGGTGTTGCACTCGGCGCATTTTCCGACACGGTCGCACTCGGTTTGTTGTTTTTAAACGCGGCAAAGGAGAACAGCACGATTGCAACTATCGCAACCGCCGCGACCGAACCGCCGATAAACAGCTGACGGCTGTTTTTTTCGGGTTGAGCGGTCTTTTTGTGCAAAGATTTTTTTTCGGATTTTGCTGCCTTGTTTTTGCGCAAAGCTTCTTGCTGCGGTTTTTGCTTTTGCTGTTGGCACTTTTCTGCCGCACGCTTTCTGTCGGCTTTTATCTCGGCTTCTTCACGCGCTTTTCGCTCTGCCTCAAGCCTTTCCTTTTCGGATTTTTCTTGTACTTTGTTGGCAGCAAGCTCGGCTACTTTCTTGTCCTTTTCTAATTTTTCTCGTTGAGAATTTGCTACAAGAGTCGCTTGTTCGGACTCTTTTTTCTTGTGTTCTTCTTCCTTTTTTGCGGTGAGTGCGGCAATTTCCTGTTCTTTTCTCTTGCGCTCTTCTTCCTTTTGCGCGGCAATTGCAGCATCGCGTCTGAGCTTTTCGGCACGCGCCGCAGCAGCCGCTTTTTCCTGATTTTCACGAGCAATACGTGCCTCTATTGATTTAAGCTTCGCGAGCTTTTGCGCCTGCTCTTTTTTTTCTTTTTCCTCTTTTTCTTTTTGCTCTTTCAAAAGCCTTTTGCGCATTTCGCGCTCTTCTTCGGCTTCCTCACGTGCTTGTTTTTCGGCTTCTGCTTTTTCTTTTGCAAGCTTTTCTTCACGCGCTTTTCGATCTGCGGCATCTTTGGCTTTTTGCTCGGCTAAAAGCTTTTTGTGAAGCTCCTTTTCCTCTTTTTCATGCTGTGCTTTTGCGGCAAGTTCGGCTTGTTCGGCCTCTTTTTTCTTGCGTTCTTCTTCCTTTTTTGCGGCGAGTACGGCAATTTCTCGTTCTTTTCTCTTGCGCTCTTCTTCCTTTTGTGCCGCAAGCGCGGCAAGCTTTTTTTGCTTTTGCGCTTCGGCGGCAGCTCGCTTTTCTTTCTTTTCCTTTGCGGCATTTTGAAGCTTTTCATCTTTTTCGGCTTTTTTTCTCGCCTTTTCGACTTCTTTGGCTTCCTTTGCTGCCTGCTTTTCCTGTTCTTTCGCAAGCCGGCGCGCTTCTTCCTTAAGCCGCTTTTCACGCTCGCGTATTTCCTTTGCAGGCATATGATTTTTTTCCTCCTGCTCCATTACACGCAAAAGAACCGGTGCTCCACAGGAAGGACATCTTGTATTGTCTGCCGATATCTCGGCTCCGCATTTTCTGCATTTCATAAACACTTTATCCTCCGTTTTATCATACAATATCATCTTATTATAACATTTAATTATATTAGGGTGTATTTTTGGACGTATTTGTTATAAAAATGTAAACGGATTTAAATCTGAGTGTAATCTTGTATGCACAATTCGCTAAAAGTTGACACAAAATATCAAGAACGCAATTATAACCAAAAAGAAGTTGTCATATTTAGTAAGAATACACCGAAAGAAGCATTTACATATTTTTTTGTTTGTGATATAATTTAAACAGCGGTGTGCAGACATTTGTAAATGACGCCGCGCACGGGAGGTATACCGGAAATGTATAAAATCGGAGATAAGATTCTATATCCGATGCACGGTGCAGGCATTATTGAAGATATTGAAGAGCAGTCGGTACTCGGCAGAAAGAAACTGTACTATATACTGCGTATGCCGTCAGACGGAATGAAGGTCATGCTGCCTACCGACAGCTCGGACGAAATCGGAGTACGGTTTGTAATATCGCGTGACGAAGGTATGAGGGTGCTTGAGCAGTTCAGAAAAGAACTAGTGCCCGATGACGAAAGCTGGAACAGGCGTCACCGCGAGAATCTTGTTCGGATTAAGTCCGGTGACATATATCAGGTGGTGTCGGTGGTAAAGAGTCTTATGTACCGCGAACGCGGAAAGGGACTTTCGACCAGTGAAAGAAAGCTGCTTACGGTTTCTAAGCAGATTCTGACCAGTGAGCTGGTTTTGTGTGGCGCGGCAGGAAAAGATGACATCGAAAGCATAATGGCAGACTGCATAGAGGAAATGTTTTAAAGACGGTTGAGAAATTGCATTTATCATTATAGGAGATATTTATGAAAGCAACGGCGGTTATAGTGGCGGCAGGCAGAGGAACTCGCATGGGTGTGAACTTCAACAAGGTGTTTTTGCCGCTTTTTGGAAGAACAATTTTGGAAACAACGGTTTCGGTGTTCGATGACTGTAATGTAATTGACGAAATTGTTGTAGTGAATAACGACGCAGAAGAATGCGCACGTCTTTTGAAACCGTTTAAAAAGGTATCAGCGGTGGTTTGCGGAGGAAACAGCAGGCAGGAATCGGTTCGGAGTGGGCTTTCGGCGGCACACGGAGAGTTTGTGCTGATTCATGACGGCGCACGCGCACTCATAACCAAACCCGAGATAGAAAATGTATTGACTTCGGCAGAAAAATACGGCGCGGCTACGGTCGGAGTAAAATGCAAGGATACCCTAAAGCGCGCCGACAGCGACGGATTTATTGCCGAAACGGTGGACAGGGAGTTTATCTATAACATACAGACGCCGCAGGTGTTCCGAACAGAGGAAATCAAAAAAATGCACGAGGCAGTGGAAAATGAGGTTTTTACTGACGACTGTGCTTTGGCGGAGCAGTTCGGGTCAAGAATAAAAATTGTTGATGGAAGCTATGACAACATAAAAATAACAACGCCGGATGATTTGATTCTGGCGGAAAAAATTTTGCGAATCAGGAGCGGGAAAAATGAGAATAGGTCAGGGATATGATGTGCACAGGCTGACGAAAGACCGTGCGTTGTATTTGTGCGGCGAAAAAATCGAATATGAGATGGGGCTTTTGGGACATTCAGACGCGGATGTTGCGCTTCACGCGCTTTGCGACGCGCTTTTGGGAGCGGCGGCTCTGGGCGACATAGGAAAGTATTTTCCTGATACCGACGATAAATATAAAGACATTTCGAGTGTATTGCTTCTGCGCGAGGTGTGCGCCCTGGTACGCAAGAGCGGCTATGAAATTGAAAACGCTGACGTGACGATTGTCGCGCAGCGGCCAAAGATTTTGAATTATATTCCGAAGATGCGTGAAAACACGGCAAATGCAATGGGGATTGATGTGTCCTGCGTTAGCATAAAGGCAACTACAACAGAAAAGCTTGGTTTTGAGGGACGCGGAGAGGGAATATCCGCTATGGCGGTCGTTCTTCTTAAATAATATGAAAAAACGAACTGTATTACAGTTCGTTTTTTGTTGATTTTAGATTTCTTTATAAATGCGCTCTGTTGTAACGGTTTTGCCTGTTCGGTCATCAATATCAAAAGCTGCGGCGCAAAACTGGCCGCTGCCATTTGCCACTATAAATTTTTGCGGCATACCGTTTAAAAAGCGGTTTATTATGCTGTTTTTTTCAGCACCAAGAACTGAAACCGCAGGACCTGTCATTCCGAGGTCGGTTATGTAGCCGGTGCCCTTTGTAAGAATTTTGTTGTCGGCGGTCTGTACGTGGGTGTGCGTTCCGAAAACCGCGCTCACGCGTCCGTCAAGGTAATAGCCGAGTGCCATTTTTTCACTGGTTGCCTCTGCGTGAAAATCCACGAGTATGATATCGGTATGGCTTTTGAGTTTTTTGATTTCGGTATCAGCTGCTTCAAATGGAGAGGCAACTGGGTTCATATAGGTTCTGCCGATAAGGTTTATAACTCCGACCTTCACGCCGTTTTTTGCAGTCAGCAGCATGCTGCCGCTGCCGGGAACATCGCCCTCAAAGTTTGCGGGACGAACAATATTGTCGTTATATTTTAAAATGTTTTCTATATCGCGGCAACCCCAGGTGTGGTTTCCCATAGTGAATCCGTCAATGCCGGCGGAAAGCAGCTCATCGTAAGTGGATTTTGACAGCCCCCTGCCGTGCATTGCATTTTCGGCATTTGCAATTATAAGGTCATAGCTGCCCTTTATCCGTTCAAGAACACTGAAAGCCATGTCGCGCCCTACGCGCCCAAATATATCTCCTATTGCAAGAATTTTCATACAACTTCCCCTTTACTGACAAAACGGTTATCTGTTAAGATAACCGTTTTTGAAAAAATTATGCGTTTATTTAGCATAGTCAACAGCCCTGGTTTCGCGGATAAGGCTGACCTTAATTTGACCGGGATATTCGAGCTCGGATTCGATTTTTTTGACAATATCCTTTGCGACAAGCAGCATTCCGGCGTCGTCGACAACGTCCGGCTTAACCATAATTCTGATTTCGCGGCCTGCCTGAATGGCATAGGATTTTTCAACACCGTCAAATTCGTTTGCGATTTCTTCAAGCTTTTGCAGACGCTTGATATATGTTTCGATGTTTTCGCGGCGTGCGCCCGGACGTGCGGCACTGATTGCGTCGGCAGCCTGAACCAGCTGTGCAACAACAGTTTGTGCGTCGACATCTCCGTGGTGAGCCATAATTGCGTGAATAACATCTTTGTTCTCTTTGTACTTTTTAGCGATATCTGCGCCGATTGTAACGTGCGAGCCTTCTATTTCGTGATCTACTGCCTTTCCAATATCGTGCAGAAGACCTGCACGTTTTGCAAGAGCGATATCAACGCCGAGTTCACCTGCCATAACTCCGGCAAGGTGCGAAACTTCGATGGAATGGCGCAGAACATTTTGACCGTAGCTTGTTCTGAACCTCAAGCGGCCGAGCAACTTGATAAGTTCGGGATGAAGCCCATGTACGCCGGTTTCAAAGGTGGCGGCTTCGCCTTCCTGCTTGATGGTTGCATCAACCTCTTTTTTTGATTTTTCAACAATTTCTTCAATTCGTGCCGGATGAATACGTCCGTCAACGATAAGCTTTTCAAGCGCTATCCGTGCGACTTCGCGGCGAACCGGATCGAAACTTGACAAAATAACCGCTTCCGGAGTGTCGTCAATGATGAGGTCAACACCGGTGAGAGTCTCGAGTGTGCGTATATTTCTTCCTTCTCGGCCGATAATTCTGCCCTTCATCTCGTCAGAAGGCAAATTTACGACAGAAACGGTCGTTTCTGCAACGTGATCCACGGCAATTTTTTGTATCGAAGTTGCGACAATGCTTTTTGCTTTCTTCTCGGCATTGTCCTTGGCTTCCTGCTCAATTTCTTTAACCATAATTGCGGCTTCGTGCCGCGCTTCCTGTTCAAAACCCTGAATAAGAAGATCCTTGGCTTCCTGCTGTGACATTCCGGAAATCTTCTCAAGCTGCTCTGTCTGCTTTTTTCTGACTTCGTCAATCTCAGCATTTTTTTTGTCAAGTTCCTGTGACTTCTGGTTAAGGGCATGATCCTTTTTTTCCAGAGCCTCGGTTTTCCTGTCGAGAGTTTCTTCTTTTTGGTTAATTCTTTTTTCCTGAATAGACAATTCGCGTCTGAAATCTTTAATTTCTGCATCCAAAATCGCTCGCTGCTTTTGGTTTTCTTCCTTTGCCTCAAGCATAATTTCGCGGGCTTTGGCTTTTGCGTCCTTTTTTGCGTCAGCAATCATGGCCTTGGCTTTTTCTTCGGCGGAACCGAACTCTGCCTCGGCTATGCGCTTTCTGTACGAAATACCGATACGGAACGATGCAATATTCAGCACAGCAAAAACGGCCGCTGCAATAATCAATACAATATCCAATGTGTCTATCATACTCACCCCCCTGTTTTTTGTTAAAATACAAATTGGGGATGCCGAATACATGATTTATGTATATAAAAATATAAGTATATAAAATCAGCTATATACAGTATTGCTTTCATTAACTAATATCAAAAATTCAACATTCCCAATATATAGTTTAAAGAAATAACAAGCATACATTTATTTTATCTTATTTTAGCGCCTGTGTCAAGAGATTATATAAAAAGGAAGAGCTACGAGGACATTTTTTTATGATTTTTCTGTTGCAGGTCATGGAAGCAGCTGCAAGAACATAATTTTTTAATTAAAATGTAAAACATACTTGACATTTTGCGGACTTAGGTATATAATAAAAATGTAAAGTTGATTTTACATTTCACACCAAATCAATAGGGGACGGTGATTATTTGGAAAACAAAATACGTGTTATGCGAAGAGAAAAGGGGATAACGCAGGACGATTTTGCAAAGGAAATAGGTGTAACGCGGCAGACGATTATTTCACTGGAAAATAGCAGGTATGATGCATCGCTGAGGTTGGCACACAAAATCGCTCGCTATTTTGAAAAAAGCATTGAGGAAATTTTTTTGTTTGAAGAATAGGGAGGTATGTTTTTTATGAGTTATAAAAATAAAATTAAGCTTAGAATGGGTTTGGGCATTTTTTATTTGTTTATTGGAGTGGCTATAATTTTCGCAGCCAATCTCGGTGGAATAGAAAATTCGGAGGCGCATAGTTTCGGAGCGATTTTTGCTGCGATTGGAATTGCAAGGGTAATTCGGTTTATGCGTTTGCTGAAAAATCCGGCTGCAATGGAAGAATGCGAAACGGCGGAAAATGATGAAATGAATATAGAAATAATGCTTAGAGCGCGCGGGCTGGCGTTTTCGGCATACTTTATCATCGGCGGGATTTGCGTGACGGCATTTTATTTTGCCGGAAACAGCGCTGCCGGACGGATTGCCGCATATGTAATCTGCGGAATGGCGGCTGTGTACTACCTTAGCTACTATGTTATTCGCAGAAGATACGCATAAAATTTAAATAAGAAAAGAAAAAAACATATTGCAATTTTTGCGATATGTTTTTTTGATATATCAGACCTAAAAAGAAATAATATTATAGCAATGATATGGAAAAAAATGCTGAAGAAAAACAAAAAAATAACATAATTTGGAAAAATAAAGGAATAATTATGCAAATAATTAGCTAATTTTGTCAAAGTACACAAAAAATATTAGTAAATTTTTATTTTATTAGTGTTTACTGCATAAAATAAATATGTTATAATATATGCAGAAAGCCTTGCAGGGAGCAAACCCCTGAGCAAGATCTTGTTTGCTTCGCAGCGTAGACAATTGGACTGATATATAACAAACAACCTATTTAGGAGGACACGCAATGTCATTGCAGGAAGAAAAACAGTGGGCGGGTATTCATGAGTTTCCGCTCTACTTATATAACGAGGGAACAAATTTTCAATCATATGAAATGCTTGGACCACATAAAATAAATAAAGGCTGGAGATTTGCAGTCTGGGCACCCAATGCGGAAAGGGTGGAGCTTGTCGGCGATTTCAACCGCTGGGAAGGTCACGACAAGCCTCTCGAAAAAATCGGTACAACCGGAGTATGGTACGGATATTTTGAAGATGTAAAAGAGGGGCAGATTTATAAATACGCAATTCATGGGAAAGACGGAAATGTTGTTTTAAAAGCGGATCCGGTAGCGTTTTGTGCTGAGGTGCGTCCGAACACAGCGTCGGTTATAAAGGATATTCCAAAATTCAGGTGGACAGATTCTGCTTGGCTTAAAAAGCGCGAGAAAACACCGGCTTACGATAAGCCTATGAATATATACGAGGTGCATGCGGCGTCATGGAAAAGGCATGAAAACGGTGAACTGTATACATATCATGAGCTTGCGGACAGTCTTGTTCCGTATGTAAAGGAAATGGGGTATACGCACATCGAAATGATGCCGCTTACCGAATATCCGTTCGACGGCTCATGGGGATATCAGGTTACCGGCTATTTTGCCGCGACTTCACGCTACGGCAAGCCGGAGGATTTGATGTACCTTGTAAACCTGTGCCACAAAAATAATATCGGTATAATCATGGATTGGGTTCCGGCGCATTTTCCGAAGGACAGGCACGGACTATATCGCTTTGACGGCACCGCTACATATGAGTATGCCGATCCGCGCATGGGCGAACACAAAGACTGGGGAACAATGGTGTTTGATTATTCAAAAAGCGAGGTTGTGTCCTTCCTTTTGTCGTCGGCGTTTTTCTGGATAAACGAATATCATTTTGACGGACTACGGGTGGACGCGGTATCTTCAATGCTCTATCGCGACTATAGCCGAAACTATGGCGAATGGGTAGCGAACATTTACGGCGGAAACCAGAACCTCGAAGCTATTGCTTTTTTGCAGAATCTTAACAAGACCATGTTTTCAAAATTCCCGAATATCCTTATGGTTGCAGAGGAATCCACGGCATGGGCAATGGTTACGGGGCCTGTGGACAAGGGAGGACTGGGTTTTAACTTTAAGTGGAACATGGGCTGGATGAACGACACTTTGCGATATATGTCAATGGATCCATATTTCAGAAAGCCGAATCATGACCTTCTGACATTTTTGATGTGCTATGCATATTCTGAGAATTTCATTCTGCCGCTGTCGCATGACGAAGTGGTTCACGGAAAACACTCTCTTATTGATAAAATGTACGGCTCATATGACGAAAAGTTTTCAAGCTACCGCACACTTTTGGGTTACTATCTGTCACTTCCGGGCAAAAAACTGATGTTTATGGGCGGCGAAATCGGACAGTTTATAGAATGGCGCTATGACGAGGGTCTTGAATGGAACCTGCTTAATTTGGAAAAGCATAAAAAGCTGCACCATTATGTAAAGGAAATCAACCGTTTTTATCTCGAAAATGCCCCGTTCTGGGAAATTGACAGCAGCTGGGACGGATTTGAGTGGATAAACGAGAATGACAGAGAAAACTCAGTGCTGTCCTATATGCGCAAAGGCAGAAAAAGTGATGACAGCATCATTGTTGTCGCAAACTTTACACCGGTTGAACGAAAGAAATATTTAATCAATGTGCCCTCATTTGGAGAATATGAGGTGCTTATAAATTCGGACTGGAAGCGCTTTGGAGGCAAAACTCCTGCCAGAAGAAAAAAATATAAAGCAAAGAAAAATACATCACTTGAGGGTACATCTTATTCAATCAAGGTTGACATAAAGGGTCTATCCGTTTTGTATTTGAAAAGGCTGGGAAAGGAAGATAAAAAATGAGTTCAAAAGATTGTGTTGCAATGATTTTAGCCGGAGGACAGGGAAGCAGACTCGGTGCTCTGACAAAAAAGGTTGCAAAGCCGGCAGTTTCATTTGGCGGCAAATACAGAATTATTGATTTTCCATTATCAAACTGCGTTCATTCGGGAATAGATACTGTGGGTGTTCTGACGCAGTATCAGCCGCTTGAGCTGAACACATATATTGGAAACGGAAACCCGTGGGACCTTGACAGAAACCATGGCGGAGTCTATGTTCTGCCACCCTATCAGAGCGCAAAGGCGGGAGAGTGGTACAAGGGTACAGCAAATGCTATTTACCAAAATCTTAGCTTTTTGGACAGGTTTGCTCCGGAGAATGTTCTGATTCTTTCGGGCGACCATATTTATAAGATGCACTACGGCAAAATGCTTGAAGAGCATATAAAATCGGGTGCGGCGGCAACCATCGCGGTTATGCCGGTGCCGTGGGAGGAAGCAAGCCGTTTCGGAATTATGAACGTTAGTGAAGACGGCGTTATAACTGAATTTGAAGAAAAACCTGCAAATCCGCGCAGCAATCTGGCATCGATGGGAATTTATATCTTCAGCTATCCGGCGCTCAGGCACTATCTTGAGGAGGACGAAAGAGATCCGGCGTCTTCAAACGATTTCGGAAAGAATATTATTCCGGCTATGCTTTCAAACGGCGAAAAGATTATGAGCTACAGATTTGAAGGATACTGGAAAGATGTAGGAACGATTAAGAGCCTGTGGGAGGCAAACATGGATCTTATCGACACTCCGCCGAAATTTAATATAAACGACAATACTTGGTCAATCTATTCGCGCAACAC
Organism: Bacillota bacterium; assembly: GCA_029007725.1. Classification (GTDB taxonomy): domain Bacteria; phylum Bacillota; class Clostridia; order UBA1381; family UBA1381; genus UBA1738. The sequence continues at coordinate 10,677 of JAQXIJ010000069.1, forward strand.
CGCGCTTGCTCCGCAGTATGTGGGAAAAAATGCGCGCATAAAGGACAGCACCGTTACACAGGGTTGTGTGATTTACGGCGACGTTATTCATTCGGTCATATTCTCTAATGTTAAAATCGGCGAAAATTCAAAGGTTATCGATTCGGTTGTTATGCCGGGTGCAAAAATCGGCAAAAACACAGTTATCAATAAGGCAGTAATCGGCCCAGACGCGGTAATCGGCGACGGAGTTGTAATCGGCGCGGAGTCGGACGGCGAAAACAAGTATAAATCAAAGCTCTGTACCGACGGCCTTGTACTTATAGAGGGCGGAACCTTAGTGCCGGATTCCACCGTTGTGCCGAAGTGTTCAATGGTTGAGGCAGAATGAGAAGGAGGACGTGAAAAATGATTGATACAATGGGAATTATCATCGCCAGCAATATCAGCATTCCGCCGCTGACTGACTTTAGAAGCGCCACTGCGCTGCCTATTGCCGGCGGTTACAGAATTATAGATTTTGTTCTTTCAAACATGGCAAATGCAGGACTTGAAAATATCGGAGTCGCGACCGAAGCGAACTATTCTTCGCTTATGGATCACATAAAATCAGGTTCACCATGGGACTTAAACAGAAAAAATCGCGGTCTGAATATTCTGCCGCCGAATATCGGCAACAAAAACGCTTTTGAATTTATCCGCGGAGATATTGATATTCTTGCTGGAATACGTGAGTTCATTCATCGCAGTCGCGAAACTTATGTCATTCTTTCACTCGGAAACAATATTTATAACATAGATTTTGAAGCCGCGGTAGAGGCGCACAAGACGAACCAAGCGGACATCACGATTATCTACAAAAATATGTCCGGCATGGACCAAAAGGACTTGTCGCGATATACCCTTTTGGAACTGGACGAATTCAATAACGTTATCGACATTGAGGTTTGCCCGTACTATCCGAAAACAACTCTGGCAAGTACCGACGTATTCATTATGGAGCGCGCGTTGCTCGAGAGCATTGTTGACGAATGTTCTTCAAGGGGCAACCACGATTTTATAAAGGACGCTATTGCAAAAAAGATGAGCGGACTTATCGTCCGCGGTTACGAATATACCGGTTATACCGATAAAATTGACAGCATGAAGTCGTATTATAACAACAACATGGCATTTTTGAACGAGGATATGCAGCAGGATATGCTTTATTCTCACCCTATTTATACAAAAAATAAGGATCAGTCTCCAACGCATTACGGCCCGGATTCTCAGGCGGTAAATTCATACATCGCCGATGGCTGTGTGATTGAGGGAACGGTAATAAACAGTGTGCTTTCCTACGGCGTTACGGTCAAAAAGGGTGCCGTTGTAAAAAACAGTGTACTTATGCAGAGCGATATGATTGAAGAGGACGTAATACTCGAGTATGTTGTACTGGATAAAGAGGTGCGCGTTACGGCAGGAAGAAAGCTCATCGGTCAGGAAAATTACCCGCTGCCTGTGGCAAAGGGAACCGTTATTTAAAAGTTTTGCACATGACAGAAAACATTAAGTCGCGGTACCGCTTTCGGAAGTTTCTGAAAGTTGGTGCTGCATCTTTTTTGCGGTACAAAACAGCAGATGAAAAAATAAACTTTTTTTCATATAACTATTGACAAAATATTTCTAAAGTATATAATTCCTTTGTGGAAAACAAAATATGGTGCAAAAAAGGAGTATCCCGATTATGAACCAGGACGAATTTATCAGACAGGCGTTCCCAGATGACGGCGTAAAGGCAGACGAAAATCCATACAAAATTCCAGATTACGAAAAGCTTTTCTGTGAAAACGAAGATGAGAAAAAATCACCGGTAAACATACTGAAGCTTATCGCAAAAAAGAATAAAAATAACGTTCTCATATCCTCACTTTTGTTTATTATAAAAAATCTGGCGGTGTGGATCATTCCGATTATAACGGCGAACGTAATCAACATTGCGACTGTAGGCGGCGAGGGTAGCAGACGAAGGATTCTGATAAATGCGGCGGTTCTTTTTGTGATAATAGGACAGAATCTGTTTTCGCACGTTTTGTATTCAAAATTTACCGATAAAATGCTGCGCACCACCGGAGCCGGCTTTCGGAATACGCTGATAAAAAAGCTTCAGCATTTGTCGGTTTCGTATCATAAGGAGATTGAGTCGGGCAGACTTCAGGCTAAGTTTATGCGAGACATTGAGGCAATAGAGTTTCTGAATACGCATATAATGAAAAGCGTTATTCCCAGCGTAATAAGCGTTTTGGTGTCAATCGGCATAACCGCGGCGAAAAGCGGTAAGGTTACTTTGTTTTACATAGTGGTAATTCCGCTGAATGTGATTATGGTGAGCGGTTTCAGAAAGGTAATCAAGCGTAACAATATCCGCTTCCGCAAGGAAAACGAGAATATCTCGGCAAAGGTTTCGGATATGCTGGAGATGATCCCGGTGACAAAGGCGCACGGGCTGGAAAACGAAGAGATTGAAAAGCTGGAGAAAAATATCGAACAGCTACGCCGCGAAGGGCTTGTGCTGGACAGAACAACCGCATATTTCGGCTCGGTTTCGTGGATTTTGAGTACGGCTCTCAGCGGATTATGCCTTGTGTTTACAGGACTGCTGGCCCTTGACGGCAAAATTCCGGTCGGCGATATCGTAATCTATCAGACATTTTTCAACTCAATAACAGGTAATGTTCAGTTGCTTGTGAACATCTACCCTGACCTTGCAAAGGGGCTTGAGTCGATACGTTCGGTTTCGGAAATCATTCTCTCGGACGATGTGGAAAATAACAGCGGCAAAATTCGATTGCGCTACCTTCACGGAAGCATTGACTTTAACCATGTGTACTATAAATATCCAAAAACCGATAAGTTTGTGATAAAGGACTTTGATTTGCACGTAAATTCCGGAGAATGTATCGCGATTGTAGGGGCATCAGGCTCGGGAAAGTCTACTATTATAAATATGATAATCGGATTTTTGAAGGCAACAAAGGGCGATGTAAAAATTGACGGAAAATCGATAGAGCTTCTCAACCTGCTTTCCTACCGGCAGTTTATATCGGTTGTTCCTCAGAACAGTATGCTTTTTACCGGAACCATACGAGAGAATATTCTTTACGGACTCGAAAACATTTCGGAGGCACGATTAAAAGAGGTCATTCACCTTGCGAATATAGACGAATTTACCGACAAGCTTCCGCACGGAATCGATACCTTTATCGGCGAGCACGGCGGAAAGCTGTCCGGCGGACAAAAGCAGAGAATTGCAATAGCACGCGCGCTTATAAGAGATCCGAAAATTCTGATTTTGGATGAGGCGACATCGGCACTTGACAACATTTCGGAATACCATGTTCAGCAGGCGATGAAGCAGTTGATAAACGGCAGAACAACTTTTATTGTAGCTCACAGGCTGTCAACAATACGTGATGCCGACAGGATTGTGGTCATGGAAAACGGAGAGGCTGTTGAAATTGGTGACTATGATACTTTGATGGCTAAAAAAGGCGAGTTTTATCAGTTAAAAATGCTGAATGGATAATTTTTGTAAACGGTAAAATAATCCAATCCGCTGCACAAGAGTGCAGCGGATTTTTTTGCATAAATTCCATCAGATTTTCTGATTGTATATATTTATTTCCAATAAGAAGTTTCGGTTTGTAGTTTATTTAAAAAAATATTGACAAAAAATATAATGCTAATCAAACAGACAAAAAAGTGCGGAAGAGAGAAAAGAATAAGTATATATTTTTGTTGTTCAGAAAAAGATAAGCAGGGATGAATAAATATGTAAAAAGAGAGATGATAAAAAATGTCAAAGCAGGCAATTGAGCAAATCAAAGCGGCGGAGCAGAATGCAAAAAAAATAATTGCGGACGCACAACATCAAGCGGAAGCTATTTTGCATGACTGTGAAAAAGAGATTGTAAAACAGCGTGAGGCTAATTTAAAGTCACTGGAGCAAAGACACAGTGCGGCGCTTTCGGAGGCGGACAAAAAAATCGTCATCATTCGCAGGTACGCTGAGGAAGAAGCGCGTAAAATCGAGGCGGCATTGAAACAAAAATATGACTCTCTGCAAGACGAGGCAGTGGAACTTGCAATGGCGGAAGCCTTGAAATGAGGTGATAGCTTGGCGATACTCAAAATGTGCAGAATATCAATTTATGCGATAAGCGCACAGCTTAAAGATGTGCTGGAATTTTTGCAAAGGCAGGAGGTTGTTGAGATAACAGAAAGCGAGCTTTTGCGTACAGACACTGCGCGGCTGACGGCTAATCTTGACAGTGCGTCAAAGACGGCGCAGGAGGCTCTTGATACACTTGCAAAATATGCGCCGGACAAAAAGCGGCTTTTTTTGCGGCACGCCGTGATTGATTCGTCGGCGTACCGAATGGAGAAAAAAAGCTCTGCCGAGGCATCCGATGCGGTGGGAAAAATATTGAGGTACAGGTCGCAGATTGAAAAAAACAAGGACGATATAGCTAAAATCAATATAAAATGCGAGCTTTTGAAGCCGTATGAAGGGATGGACGTGCCAATGAAAAACAGCTCAACCCAGTTGTGCAGAACGGCGGTCGGTACATGTGCACCTATAGGCGGCAAGGAACTTTTGCAAAAAATAAAAGAGCAAGGGATTCGGCTTTATTTTGAAATGGTGAACAGAACGAAACAAAAAAGCTTCGTATGGTTTTTGTATCTTAAAGAGGACGAAGAAAAAATTAACGGATTTTTCAAGGACATAAGATTTGCGGCGCCTCATTTCAGTTTGTCGCATCACACACCGGTGGAAAAAATAAAAATTCTTTCGGCTGCGCGTGAAAAGCTTGAAAATGAGAACCGTGAGCTTGTTGAGAGGATACGGCGGCTTGCAGCGGAGAGAAAGAATATCGAGCTTTATTATGATCATATCCTTTTAAAGAAGGAGAGGTACGATGCGGTGTCAAAGGTAGGTGCGACCGAATCGGTGTATGTAATAGAAGGATATATTCCGGAAAAGTACGTAATTACACTTCGGCGAAAAATCGAAAAGAGCTTCTGCGCCGCGGTAGAAATCGAGAAGCCTGCCGAGAGCGAAGTTCCGCCTGTGGCGTTTTCAAACAGTGCCTTTGCAGCACCGGTTGAGGAAATAACCGAAAGCTATTCTATGCCGTCAAAAAACGATATTGACCCGAACCCGATTATGGCATTTTTCTACTACTGGTTTTTCGGTATGATGTTTTCAGATGCC
>JAQXIJ010000070.1 GCA_029007725.1 Bacillota bacterium
GTATTAAGTACAGTTTTTGCATTAATAAATGTTGCAAGAAGTGTTTTTTCAAATGTGCTATACGATAATGGTAAAGCGAATCCACGACCTTCAAAATTTATGTATGACTGCAATTTGTTTCCTTGATCGTGCGTTACAACATTCTTCTGACTATTGATGATATATGTCTTAACATTACCTCTTTCACCTTTGAAGTGCTCCACCAATTGTTGTTCGGAGAAACTGTAATCATCTTCTGGAAGAGAATGGTCAACTTGATATCTCCTTATTCTTTCTGCATAAAGAGTATCATGTAGCTGTCTTACGATTGACTTATCAAATGCAATCTGCCTTAGTTTTTTCCCAGCATTAAGGTTTGTTTCCATCAATCTATCAATATCCGGATTAATAAATAGCCTTATAACGATTTTCTTTACACCAAGCATAATCTGAGCAACAGTTTTATGTTGACCATCAAACAGTTTTATTTTGCCGTTATCCATTCTTGCAAGTGCAATCTGTAATTGCGGATTTGACTTGTAGAATTCTTTAATAAGAAGATTTACCGAGCTGTTAAGACCTCTTGGATTTAAGGAATCATCATGGAAAAGATATTCGATAGGAATACTGATGTAAGCGGTCTGTTCTTTGGATAGTTCATCAACAAAGATTTCGGATCTTCTTATTGTTGTATCACCAAGCTCGTCAAAAGAATATATTAGCTTTCCATCTTCGATCTTGTACTTGAAAGTATACTTAGCTCCACCGTTGCTAGCCAAAACATGCTTTAAAGAAGGAGTTTCCTTCATGTTTTCTGCTTCTTTGATAATCTTTTCAAGTTTTGCGATTTTCCTTGCAACAATCAAGTCCGAATCTTTCTTTGATTTATTGCAATGCTCGTGAGTAATCCCGAAATTGCTTTCCTCATCTTTTCCACCAGTCACAAGCGGATGAATGTGGTCAATATTAGTTGTCTGAACATCTAAATCAATCTGATCTTCACATATAAAACATCTATGATTTTGAATTGTCCAAAGTTTCTTTGACAGTTCTTTATATTCATCACTAGTTAATGCTTCTAAAAACTTAGAATTTCCCATCATTTTTCTCCTTTGTAATTATGCATCAAATATTCCTCAAAAGATTACTAATCAATCATCCCAAAATGCTTCAAAGCGCCTATAATTGCATCTTCTTTTTCTTCCGTACATTTCGGCTGTTTTGAATCATCGGATTTTGGCTTATTATAGTTTTCGCGCTCAATAATACCAGATTTCCGTTTTACTTGTGCGATATTGAGCTGGCTGACTTTCAAGCCGTAATGTTCTAGCACATAATCCTGTATCTCCCGATAAGTCGCCTTTTTTTCTGCTGCCGTCAGATCAAGCTCGTCCATGTTCAGCTCCACGTCGATATGCTTACTTGATTTTAGTTTGGACAATAAGCATACAGTCTCAACATGTGTGGTATGTGGGAACATATCTACAGCAGTTGCTTTTTCCAGCAAATAGCCGTGTTCGGTTAAAAAACGTGCGTCACGTGCCAACGTTGCCGGATTGCAGGAAACGTAGACAATGCGCTTGGGTGCAGCGGACACTATAGCGGAAAGGGTTTTTTTGTCGCTGCCCTTCCTAGGTGGATCAAGCATGATTATATCAGGTTTTTGACCTTTTATGATTAATTCAGGAACCAATTCCTCGGCCGAACCGCAGAAAAAGTCTGCGTTTGAAATTTTATTCTTTAAAGCGTTTTCTTTTGCATCCAAAATTGCTTGAGGAACGATTTCTATACCTATAACCGACTTTGCGGATTTTGCCGCAGTAAGGGAAATTGTTCCGATCCCACAGTAAATATCCATAACTGTATCATTAGGAGAAATATCCGCAAAACCAATGGCTGTTTCATACAGATGTTCAGTCTGCAACGTATTTACTTGAAAAAAGCTGTTTGCCGAAATGTCATATTTAAGTCCACATAGTTCGGAGGAAATAGTGCTTTTGCCCCACAGGAGCAAATTTTTATCACCCAAAACGAGATTTGTACGCTTTTTGTTTATGTTAAGAATAATACTTGTAATGTTGTCTGAAGTTCTGCGCAAATTGTTGATAAGCACGTCGGAGTGGGGGAGAAAATCGCTGTTTACAGAAATAACCACCATAATTTCAGATTGAGAACTTCTGATAAATACACGGCGCAGTACTCCTGAGTGTTCTGCTTCATTATATGCGGAAACAGAAAAAATTTTTGCGTATTCTGTTATGGTATTCATAATTTTCGGGTTTAAATTTCCGCCAAGGAGGCAATCATTTAAAGGAATAACATCATGAGAATGCTGACGATAAAAACCCCAACTGCCACCTGTTCCTATGGGAAAAACCATTTTGTTACGGTAGCGTTCCGGTGAATTCATTCCTATTATTTCGGGGTTTACTTCAATCCCTCCTATGCGTAGAAAGGCATCCTTTACCACTTGCTTTTTAAATTCAAGTTGCGACAGGTAGTTCATGCACATAATCTGACAGCCGCCGCATTTTGAAAAATGCTTACACGGAGGGGTTACTCTGGTGATTGACGGAGTTATTATTTTAAGCAGCTTTCCATAGCCGTAGCTTGTTTTTGTCTTGACTATAAGGATCTTTACTGTATCGCCCGGGACAGTATGTGGAATAAAGACGGTATATCCGTCTATTCTGGATATGCCGCTGCCTTCAGAAGAAAGCGCTTCTATTTTAACAGTATATTCGTGGTTTTTTGTAACCGTTGTAATCAGTCCTTTTTTTGAATTTTTTTATAATTATATCGTCTTTTGCTGTTTTTTACAAGAGTTGTTAATAAATTGTTCATAAAATAAATACACATAGTTAATTGACAAACGAAAAGAAAGTGATATAATGTAATCAATAGAAGGTCAAAGAAAGTCAAAGTCAAAAAAACGGCAGAGATTTTGAAAGAAGGGATAAGAATGGGAATAAGTGATAAAATCGAAGCGTTCATTAATGAGCTTATGAAGGAAGACGAAGAATATGTAGAGCTTGGCAGAAATGAACTTGCGGACATTTTTAACTGTGTGCCTTCTCAGATTAATTATGTAATTTCTACACGGTTCAGTCCGCAGCGTGGATACATCGTGGAATCAAAAAGAGGAGGCGGAGGTTATATAAAAATCAAAAAAATTTATAACGACGTCGTTGCCGATGTGATATCCCGAATAGGTGACAGCTGTGATTTTGAAACCGCAAAAGCGATAATTACTTCTATGTATAAAGACAAAAATATTGAACAACAGGCGGCAAAAGTGTTGTTGGCTGCAGTTTCGGACAAAGCGCTGGATATGCGTAATCCGCAGCGCGACAAGTCGAGAGCTGCAATTATGAAAAATGCTCTTGCTGCAATAAAATAAGGAGATGTTAATTATGTATGATTTATTTTCAGACTTTTTTGATAATTTTGATTTGTTCCCGGTTTATCACGATGAAACAAGGTGTCCGGAATGTGGAATGACATATATGGAATTCCAAAAAAACGGAAAGTTCGGATGTGCAGAATGCTACAAAGTGTTTGTAAACCCTGTTCGTGCTACATTCAAACAGGTTCAGAAAGGAACACAGCACATCGGCAAAATTCCGTCACGTCAGTCGGAGGGATTGAAAAAGAAAAGAAGATTGGCAGAACTTAAAAGTCAGCTTTCAAAGGCGGTTGCCGATGAAGATTACGAAAAGGCCGCCAAGCTTCATAAAGAGATAAAGGGAATGGAGGGTTAATTATGATTTGGTACAAAGAAAAAAGCGACAACGATATAATGGTAAGCACAAGGATACGTCTTGCCAGAAATCTTAAAAAATATCCGTTTCCGACAGTACTGAGCAAGGATGGAGCCGAAAAGGCAACAGAAGATATTAAAAATGCTGTGCTTAATTCAAACAGCACACTTGCAAAGGAATTTAATTGGGTAAAAATGAGCACTTTATCGGATATCGAAAAATGCGAGCTTCAAGAAAAACATCTGATAAGTACGGAAATGGCTCAAAGCACAAGGGGTTCTGTTCTTATAAGCAAGGACGAAACCATGAGCATTATGCTTATGGAGGAGGACCACATGAGAATGCAGATAATTCTCGGTGGATTTAAGCTTAAAGAGGCGTGGGAAACCGCAAACAAGCTTGATGACCTTATAGAAGAAAGTGTTGAATACGCATTTTCAGAGGAATTTGGATATCTGACAGCGTGCCCGACAAATACAGGTACAGGTATGCGTGCATCAGTCATGATGCATTTGCCTGCACTGACCATGACCAACAACATGAATAAAATCATTTCATCGGCATCTGCACTTGGACTTACAGTCCGTGGACTGTACGGTGAGGGCTCAAAGGCATATGGAAATCTTTATCAGATATCCAATCAAGTTACGCTCGGATTGTCTGAGGAGGATATAATTCGCAAGCTTGAGAATATTGCGGGGCAGATAGAAAAGCATGAGATTGAAGCACGAAACAGCATTAAGGATAACAAAGAGCTTGTTGATAATCTTTGGCGTTCATACGGTATACTAAAATATGCACATTACGTTTCGTCCGCAGAAGCAAAAGCTTTGATTTCTGATGTAATTTTGGGCAGAAATCTTGGTATAATAGATAATAAAGAAAAAATGCCTTCAATGGAATTAATTGTTGCAACGGAACCGTCACATATCATGGGAGGTAAAAACCTTTCTCCTGAAGAAAGGGATTCAAAACGTGCATCTTTACTGCGTGAAAACATTTAGCAACTAACATATACAGCCGAGTAGATGAGGAGGAATTTGTATGTTTACTAATTTTACAGAAAAAGCAAAAGCAGCTATAAACAACGCACATGACATTGCGTGTGAGCTTGGACACGGATATATCGGAAGTGAACATCTGCTTCTGGGCATAATTGAAGAAGGAACCGGTGCCGGTGCGAAAATTTTGGAAAATGCCGGTGTGCGAAAGGATGTAATCCTTGAAAGGGTAAAGGCATTGATGGGAACAAATACGCCGCTAAACAAAAATGTTGAGCTGACTCTTACACCGCGAAGCAAGAGAATTCTTGAAATTGCGGCTATTGAGGCGCGTAGAATGGGACACAGTTATATTGGAACAGAGCATATTCTAATAGGAATTATAAAGGACGGTGACGGCGTGGGTGCAAATATCCTTGCATCGTGCGGTGCTGACTTTAACAACATATATAGCGACATCATTAATTCGACAGAGCAAAGCTATGTAGAAAATTCATCAGCCTCACCGAAAAATCGCGGCGGAAAAACTCCAACGCTAGATCAATTTGGACGAGACTTAACTCAAGGAGCGCGGGAAAATAAATTTGACCCAGTAATCGGCAGAGATGACGAAATTACAAGGGTGATACAGATCCTTTCAAGAAGGACGAAAAACAATCCCTGCCTTATCGGTGAGCCAGGTGTCGGAAAAACCGCTGTCGTTGAAGGATTGGCGCAAAAAATTGCAAACGGTGATGTTCCAGAGCTGCTTAAAGGAAAACGTCTTGTAACTATGGATTTGTCATCAATGGTTGCCGGAGCAAAGTACCGTGGCGAATTTGAGGACAGATTGAAAAAAGCAATAGATGAAGTGAAAAATGCTGGTGATGTTATTCTGTTCATCGACGAAATTCATACAATAGTGGGAGCAGGTGCCGCAGAGGGAGCGATTGATGCTTCCAATATATTAAAGCCGTCGCTTGCGAGAGGCGAACTGCAGCTGATTGGTGCAACCACAATAAACGAATACAGAAAATATATAGAAAAGGATGCAGCGCTTGAGCGAAGATTTCAGCCGGTAATGGTCGGGGAGCCAGGCATTGATGAGACAATAGAAATACTGAAAGGCCTCAGAGATAAGTATGAAGCGCACCACAGTGTTAAAATTGATGATTCAGCAATTGAAGCCGCCGCAAAACTTTCAGAAAGATATATAACGGACAGATTTTTGCCGGATAAGGCAATTGACCTTATCGATGAAGCGGCAAGCAAGAAAAGACTTTCGGCACTTACTGCGCCGGATAGTGTAAAGAGCCTTGAAAAAGAAGTTGAAGAAATAAAAAAGGAAAAACAGGAAGCGATTATATCACAGAACTTTGAAAAAGCAGCTGAACTCCGTGACCGTGAGAAGGTTATCGATGAAGAGCTTGCAAAGGGCAAGAGTCAATGGAAAGATAACAATACCTCAAATGAGCTCGTTGTAACCGACAGTGATATTGCAGATATAGTTTCGGAATGGACAAAGATTCCGGTTAGAAAAATTGCCGAAGGAGAGAGTGAAAAACTGAAGCATCTTGAAGACATTCTGCACTCGCGTGTGGTAGGTCAGGAGGAAGCGGTCAGTGCGGTCAGTCGTGCAATCCGCCGCGGCAGAGCGGGATTGAAAGATCCGAAACGCCCTACGGGTTCTTTTCTGTTCCTAGGTCCTACCGGTGTCGGCAAAACCGAGCTGTCAAAAGCTCTTGCCGAAGCAATGTTCGGTTCTGAGGACTCCATAATAAGAGTAGATATGTCTGAATATATGGAAAAACATTCGGTTTCTAAATTTGTCGGTTCACCTCCGGGGTATGTAGGATATGATGAGGGCGGCCAGCTTACAGAACGCGTAAGAAAGCAACCGTACTCTGTAATTCTGTTTGATGAAATAGAAAAGGCGCATCCAGATGTCTTCAATATAATGCTGCAGATTCTTGACGATGGTATATTGACAGACGCACAGGGCAGAAAGGTTGATTTCAGAAATACAGTAATTATTATGACTTCTAACCTTGGAGCAAAAGATATCCTTAACACAACGTCAAAAATGGGCTTTGGCAGTAAAGAAAAACCGTCAGCTGAAAATGAACACGAAAGCATAAAAGAAAAGGTTATGGAAAAGGTTAAAATGGCATTTAAACCCGAATTTTTGAACCGTATTGATGAAATCATTGTCTTTGACAGGCTGAAAGAGGATGACATCAAGAAGATTGCAGAAATTATGCTAAAAAGACTGCAAAAGCGTCTTGCTGCAAATGATATAGAAGCAACTTTTACCGATGCGGCGATCAGCTTGATTGCAAAGGAAGGATTTGACCCTGTATACGGAGCAAGACCATTAAGGCGTGCGATTCAGAATAAGATTGAAGATATGCTGTCGGAAAAAATTATAGACGGCAAGGTCGGCAGTAAGGTTACTATTGACGTAAAGGACGGTCAATTTATAGCCGAATAAATGCAATAAAGCAGATATTAAGCGAATATCTGCTTTATTTTTTAGTAGATAAAAAATGACTTGAAAAAAAGTCAGAAATATAGTATAATGGTATGGTTGTTGAAAATAGAAAGGAATGTTGTAATTATGGCAGATTATAAATATGCATACAGAAGATGGATTAACAGCAAACTGCTGTCAAAGGATGAAAAACAGGAACTTTTGTCCATAGCAGACGACGAAAAGGAGAAAGAAGAACGCTTTTACCGCGAACTTGAATTTGGCACAGCAGGAATGCGCGGAATTATGGGCATGGGCACAAACAGAATGAACATATATAACGTTAGAAGAGCAGCTCAGGGGGTTGCAAAATACGTAACGGATGCAAAGACTGCCGATAAGGGCGTACTTATAGGCTATGACACAAGAAACAATTCGCGTATTTTTGCGGAGGAAACAGCAAAGACGCTTGTTGCAAACGGTGTAAAGACATATCTTTTTGATACCGTTCATTCCGTTCCAGAGGTTTCTTTCGGTATACGTGAGCTTGGCTGCGGAGCGGGAGTTATGATTACTGCAAGCCATAATCCAAAGGAATATAATGGTTTTAAGGTATACGGACCGGACGGCGGTCAGCTTCCGCCCGAGGCGGCACAGGTTGTTATAGACGCAATTGACAGCTATGACGTTTTTGATGACGTAAAGTTTATGACTATGGAGGATGCCCAGAAAACAGCACTCTTAGAAATTGTGGGACCGAAGCTTAATGAAAGATTTTTGGAAGAAATTCAGAAGCAGCAGATTAACCCGGCAGCGGTGAAACAGGTTGCAGACACCATGAAGCTTATTTATACACCGTTCCATGGTACGGGTTCAAGACCGATAAAAGAGATTTTGAAGAGAATCGGATTTAAAAATGTTCTTGTTGTAAAGGAACAGGACACAGAAGACGGAAATTTCCCTACGGTTAAGTCTCCGAATCCTGAAAATGCCGAAGGCTTTACTATAGCAATAGAAATGGCGAAAAAGCATGATGTAGATATCATAATCGGAACAGACCCCGACTGCGACAGAGTGGGTATTGTTGTACGCGATGCGGACGGCGTATTCAGAACGCTTACCGGCAATCAGACCGGAGCACTTTTGGTTGAATATATTCTTCGTGCAAGAAAGGAGCAGGGAACACTGCCTGCAGACGGTGTAATTATAAAAACTATAGTTACAACCGAGCTTGCAACGTCTATAGCAAAAGCATACGGCATTGAAATCATGAATGTTCTTACAGGATTTAAATATATCGGTGAAAAAATGACCGAGTTTGCTGAAAAGAAAGATCATACTTTCCTAATTGGCTTTGAGGAAAGTTACGGATATCTTGTCGGAAATCACGCGCGTGACAAGGACGGTGTTGTTGCCACGATGCTTATTTCCGAAATGGCGGCATATTATAAGACAAAAGGTATGTCACTTTATGAAGCACTTCAGGATGTTTATAAAAAATACGGATTTTATGCAGAAAGAACTGTATCTTTTACCATGCCGGGCAAAGGTGGCATGGAAAAAATGAGAGAAATGTTAGAAAAACTCAGAAAAGATCCGGTTTCGAATGCGGCAGGCATGCAGGTGACAAAGAAAATCGACTATGAATGTGACTATACAGGACTTCCGAAGGCAAATGTTTTAAAATATGAGCTTTCTGACGGAAAGACATATTTTATAATAAGACCTTCAGGAACAGAACCGAAAATTAAGCTGTACGTTGGTACAAGCGCAGGCAGCATGGAGAAAGGAAATGCTATCATTGACGCGCTTGTCGAGGATATACAAAAGCAGCTCGGATTATAAGATTCAAGCAGATATACCGGTTTTTACCACCTCAAGGTAAAACGGTTTGTCTGCTTGTTTTGCTTTTTTTGACATGATTTTGTAACATCTAGACAAGAATTTTTAAATATTTTGTAAATTGTAATTTATTTTTATTAAAAAAACTATACATTTTAAAAATTTTATGTTATAATAAAAGTAATATTGGTTAATCGACCGGGAGGAAGTATTATGATAAGTAAGGCATTTCAAGATATAGTTTCGCAAATGGCGGAAGTTTTTCCTAAAAAATTTGGAATTGCCGATGCGACAGGGCTTGTTCTTGCCGCAAACGGTCCGGAGATTTCCGAAGATGTTGTTGAAGAACTTATACGAACATCCTCGGACAATCATAACAAAATTTTTGTAAGAGAAGGCTATACGGTAAGACTTATTGACGGAAAGCCTTATCCCGAATATATGGTTTATGTTGAGGGTACCGATGAAATTTCAAAATACTGCTGCAATGCGGTAACCGTTGCCGCAAACAATGTGCGTCACTATTATGACGAAAAGTATGACAAGACAATATTCATGCAAAATATTATATTCGATAATATGCTGGCATTTGATATGCACCAAAAGGCTCTCGAACTTCATGTTGATATAGAGGTTCCTCGCGCTGTGTTTTATATAAAGGTTCTCAAAAAGGGTGAGGTTGGCATATTTGAAGTAATCAGAAATATGTTCCCGGACAAAGAGAAGGATTTTGTAATAAATATAGACAGCAGTAATATTGTGTTTATAAAAGAGCTTAAACCCGGCTATTCAGAGGATGATGTTTCGGGCATAGCAAAGCAGATTCTCGATACCGTGCATTCCGAAACGATGATGAGTATTCTTGTCGGAGTAAGCTCTGTTGCAGAAAACATAAACCAGCTTAACACATCGTATAAAGAGGCGCAGATTGCACTTGAGGTTGGAAAGGTATTTGATGAAGAAAAATCTATACTAAATTATGAAAATCTCGGTATCGGACGTCTTATATACCAGCTTCCTATAAAGCTGTGCGAGCTTTTCTTAAAAGAGGTATTCAAAAAAGGGGATATTTCGCTTCTGGACTCCGAAACAATTCTTACAATAAATAAATTTTTTGAAAATGACCTTAATGTTTCGGAAACGTCAAGGCAACTTTTTGTTCATAGAAATACGCTGGTTTACAGACTTGAAAAAATATACAAACTGACCGGACTTGATCTCAGAAAATTTGATCAGGCAATCGTATTTAAGGTTGCAATGATGGTGCATAAATATCTGACGTCAAATCCTATGAAAATCTGATATGATTGCGTGTGCGGTAAGTTTTTTACCGCACATTTTAGTGAGTTAGGAGAAATAAAAATGATAGAGTTCATAAATGTAACCAAACAGTTTGAGGATGGCGGAAATATAGCTCTTAAGAATGCAAATTTCAAGATAGAAAACGGTGAGTTTGTTTTTTTGGTCGGCTCAAGCGGCGCGGGAAAAACTACTATTACAAAGCTTATTATGCGTGAAATTAACGTTACTGAAGGACAGGTTTTTTTGGACGGAATAGATATAACAACGCTTTCGCAAAAGGAAATCCCCTACCTGAGACGAAAAATGGGGGTTGTTTTTCAGGATTTCAGACTTCTGGAGGACAGAACCGTTTATGAAAATGTTGAATTTGCGATGCGGATAGTCGGAGCAAGCCGCCGAGAAATAAGAAAGCGTGTTCCGGAGGTTTTAAACGAGGTGGGACTTAACTATAAAGCGAAAATGTTCCCGCGGCAGCTTTCGGGCGGTGAACAGCAGAGAGTCGCTCTTGCAAGAGCTTTGGTTAATCATCCGTCAATTCTTATTGCGGACGAACCTACAGGTAATCTTAATCCTAAAACAGCAATGGAAATTATGGATATTTTTGCAGAAATAAACCGCATGGGTACAACAATTATAATGGCAACCCATGCAAAGGATATAGTTGACGTTATGAAAAAGCGAGTAATCGAAATTCAGGACGGAAATATTGTGCGTGATGAGGTCGGAGGTGAATATCATGAAAATGTCGAAATTTAAATATTCGTTTTCCGAGGCAAAAAAGAATGTGACGCGAAATGGTCTCATGAGCGTTGCTTCACTGTTTACAATTGCGTGCTGTCTTATAATTCTCGGACTTTTTACGGTTATTACAATGAATGTAAACTATATTACAAGTCAGATAAAGGACGAATGTGAGGTTCAGCTGTTTCTGAAAGACGACACATCAGAGGAAAGAGTCAAGGAAATAGGAATCGAGATTAAAAATATAGAAAATGTTAAGGAGGCTTCGCTTTTTACCAAACAGGATATGCTTGACTATGCAAAACAGGATATGTTCCAGGGCAAAGAGGAGCTTTACAACGGATTGGATGAAGATAATCCTTTTAGTGACTCGTATAAAATAACACTGGTGGATATTCAAAACACTGCCGATACTGTAAAGCAGCTGTCGGAAATCGACGGTGCAGACCACGTTGTAAACAATCAGGACGTTGTAAACATGGTGCTGTCCTTTTCAAGTGTAATAAAAAAGTTCAGTATAGCGGTAATGCTTGTTCTTTTGCTTGTTGCAATAGTGATCATTTCAAATACCGTAAAGCTTACTGTGTTCAACAGAAGAAAAGAAATAAACATAATGAAATATATCGGCGCTACCGACAGATTTATACGTATTCCTTTTGTTCTTGAGGGCGCAATTATAGGATTTTTGGGTGCGGTTCTGGCATTTTTGCTGGTCTTTTGGGGATATTTTGCATTGATGAAATATATGGCTCAGCTCGAAATAACAGTATTTTCGCTTGTAAGCACTGCAGAGGTTGCGCCGGTGATTGGGGTACTTTTCGTAATTTTTGGATGTTTGATCGGTGTTTCGGGAAGCGTTATATCAATGAGAAAATATCTGCATGTATAAGGAGGAAATATGAACAGAAAGATACTTCCGCTCGTTTTTTCTGTGCTTTTTGCATTTAATGCCATATCTCCGGCATATGCGGCAAAAAGTATTAACGACTTGAAAAACGACCTTTCTTCAAACCAAAAAAAGGTCGAAAATACAAAAAAGGCTATTAAGAGTAAGCAGAGTGAAAAAAATGATCAAACCGAGAAAAAAAATCAACTGGATATTGAGATATCTGGACTTCAGGA
Source organism: Bacillota bacterium (assembly GCA_029007725.1). Lineage (GTDB taxonomy): Bacteria > Bacillota > Clostridia > UBA1381 > UBA1381 > UBA1738. The sequence goes on from JAQXIJ010000070.1 coordinate 12,198, forward strand.
TGACATAGATGAGGTACAGTCGGTCATAAATGAGAAAAATGCGGAAATAAATCAGAAAAACGGCGAGATTGCCGAGCTTAATACTTCAATAAAAAAAACGGATAAACAGTTGAAAAAGCGAATGAAGGTAATGTATGAAAACGGAACAAGCTCATATCTAGAGCTGATTTTTCAGGCCAAGGGTCTGAGCGATATGTTTACAAGAATATCAATCGTAGAGGATATTTTAAAGCATGATAAGGGTATGATTAACAAATATCAGTCTCAGATAGAAAAGCTCACCGCGGCAAAGCAAATGGTCGAAAACGAAAAAAATGAGCAGCTTGAAGCAAAACAGATTCTGCAGCAAAAACAGTCGCAAATGAAGACCAAAAAGGCGGAAAAAGAGCAGATTATCCAAAGTCTGAGCAGTGATATTGAAGCGCTTAAAAAGCAGGAGGAAGAAGCAGAGAAGGCGGAAAAACAGATTCAGGCTCAGATTAAAGCAGCCATGCAAAAGCCGGCGCAAAAGGCGGTAAAATATACAGGAAACGGAAAATTCCTGTGGCCTCTGGCATCATATTCTTCAATCTCATCGGAATACGGCTACAGAATCCATCCGATAACAAAGACAAAAAAGCTCCATGCCGGAATTGACATAGCTGCACCGGCCGGAACAGCGATTTATGCGGCAGAAGACGGTGTTGTGCTGACATCCGGCTGGAACAGCGGTTACGGATACTGTGTGACGATAAATCACGGAGGCGGTTATGTGACACTTTACGGACACTGCAGCTCGCTTTTGGTAAGTGCCGGTCAGTCGGTTAAAAAGGGACAGATTATTGCCAAGGTGGGCTCTACCGGAAACTCGACAGGAAATCACCTGCACTTTGAAGTAAAAGTAAACGGTGCCGCTGTTAATCCTCGCGGATATTTATAATAATTATGGGGTGATATAGATCACCCCTATAATATTATCCTAAAAAAAGCATAATATATAATATAGATAATTGGAGGTAGCGGCTTAAATGAATTCCAAAAAGAAATTTGTTCTAACTATTGTGATAACCGTGTTGGTTACATGTATGCTGACAAATGTAACGCGCGATATAATTTACTATAATACCGAGGGCAGAGCTATGCAGAAGATAAGCATAGTAAAAAAAATGCTGTCAAAGTATTCTCTTTTTGATATTGATGAAGATACTGTTGCGGACTACGGGGCAATGGCAGTGTCGGCTGCAGTAGGTGATCCGTATACGGCATATTATCCAAAGGATGATTTCAGTTCGTATAAAGACGAAATCATGTCAAGCTATGTCGGAATAGGTGCAACACTTGGTGCTGACACGACAAAGAATAAGCTTATAGTAATTTCCCCTATGGAGGACAGCCCGGCGGAAAAGGCAGGGATTAAGTCCGGCGATGAAATTGTATCGATTGACGGGAAGCACTATGAAGCAAATGAAATTACAGATGCCGCTAATTATCTTAAAAGGGGAGAAGCCGGCACCAAAGTGACGCTTCGCATCAAACGTGAAGGTAAGGACGAAACGGACATTGAGGTTGAACGTGCAAAGGTAATTAAAAAAAGCGTCAAATCAAAAATGCTGGAAAATAATATAGGATATATAAGGATTACTGCATTTGAATCAAATCCGCGCGGAGATTCCGAAACGGAAAGCACAGACAGCGAGTTTGTAAAAAGCCTTGAGGCTTTGAAAACAGCGGGCATGACAAGTCTTGTTTTAGATTTGAGAGATAATCCGGGTGGAGATGTGAACGTTGTTTGCAATATAGCCGACAAGTTGCTGCCTGAGGGAATTATAACCTATACCGAAGACAAAAATGGTAGGCGTCATAATATGAATTCAGATAAAGAGGAGCTTGATGTTCCGATGGCTGTGCTTGTAAACGGCGGAAGTGCGTCGGCATCCGAAATTCTAACCGGTGCACTAAAGGACTACAGCAAAGCAACGATTATAGGAACGAAAACCTACGGAAAGGGAATTGTTCAGACTGTTTTTCCGTTCTCAGACGGATCAGGAATGAGTATAACTACGGCTCGATACTTTACTCCGAACGGCGAATGTATCCACAAAATCGGCATTGAGCCGGATATAAAAATAGAAATGAGTAGTGACAAAGCTATACAGGAGCTTTCGCCGGAAGAGGACATTCAGCTTCAAAAAGCTATAGAGGTTCTTAAGAAATAACAAATGCTGTTCCTATGTGGAACAGCATTTTACTGTTTACGATGTTTTGTTAAACAGCTTTAAATTAAGAAGAGCAACTGCAAAAATGACGAGAATTATACCGAAAATTTCAGCAATAGTAACGGTTTCGTGAAAAAACATAATTCCCGAAACAGCAGCGACAACAGCCTCAAAGGTTGCCATAATGGAGGCTTTGCCGGGCTCAGTATATTTCAATCCGTTGGTGTAGAATATGTACGGCAGAACCGCGCTTACAATTGAAAAAATCACAATAACTCCGAGAGCCGGCATGTTTTCGGCAAACGCTTTAGGAATCTCGGAAAGGTTGACCATGAATATGCTTTCTGCCGTTGAAAAAAAGAATGTATATGCTATAACGGTCGAGGATGAATATTTTTTTAGAGCAACGCGTCCGAAAATGCTGTACAGGGAATAGCAGAAGCCGGAGGTCAGACCGGTAAAGATTATAAACGGAGTAATCTCCACGTTCGTATCGCTTCTGCATATTAAAAAACAGCCGAATATTGCAATTACCAATGCACTAACCTTTTTTGCGGTGATTTTTTCTTTGAAAAAGATTGCAGCCATCAGCATTACAAAAAATGGTGCAGTATAAAGAAGTATTGCCGCCACTGACATCGAAGCGTGACAGATGGTATAAAAGTATGCGTATCCAAACAAAAGAAAACTGCATACCCCAGTTCCGAAAAAATACCACCAGTCACGTATATCAATTTTCAGTTTGGATCTGTCAGTAATAAGCAGATAAATTAATATGGTGGTTGCTGTTATAAACGATCGGAAGAATATTAACTGAAAAAAGTCAAATCCCATATCTTCTATTATGCGTACAAAAATCCCTGTAATGCCCCAAAGTGCAGCTGCAATCAGTATGCAGACAGTTGGAAAACGTTTAAAAAAATTCATTGCTTTTTATCCTCCGTAAAGCCCATATTTGTTATTGATTTAATTTTTTCGGAAAGACCGGAATAGCGTGTCTTATCATCGTTTTTCTTTATCATTGCGGTGCACGCTTGCTTTGTCCCTACAAGGATTGCAAGAGTTTTTGCTCGGGTAACGCCGGTGTATAAAAGATTGCGATACATAAGCATAGGCGCAAAATGGTATATAGGAATAATCACTACAGGAAATTCGCTTCCCTGACTCTTGTGCACTGTTATGGCATACGCAAGGTCAAGCTGTTCAAGGTATGTGAAGGAGTATTCTGTTTCTTTGTCGTCATCAAATATGATTGTCATGGTTTTGTCCTTGACCGATATGGAGTCGATAATACCTAAGTCACCGTTAAAAATACCGGTGCCGACCTCGCCGTCCGGTCTTGACCAAATAATGTCGTAGTTGTTTTTTGTCTGCATAACTTTGTCGCCGACACGAAAAAACGTCTTTCCGTAGGCAAATTCGGATTTTAACATATCCGGCGGATTGAGTGCCGTCTGCAGCTCACGGTTAAGGTTAATAACGCCTGCAACACCCTTTTTGGATGGCGAAAGCACCTGTATACCTGTTATAGGATTTATGCCGTAGCTTTTCGGGATACGGTTTTTATAAAGGTCAATTATTGTTGCGGCGATAATTTCGGCACTGTTTCTCTGTAAAAAGAAAAAGTCACTGTCGTGGCTGTCAAGCTCGGGCATTTCGCCGCTGTTGATTTTGTGTGCATTCATTACAATCAGGCTTTCCTGTGCCTGACGGAAAATGTGTTCAAGCCGAATGACTGGTATAAATCCACTTTTTATCATGTCGCGAAGTACGTTGCCTGCTCCTACCGAGGGAAGCTGATCACTGTCACCGGAAAAAATCACCTTTGCACCGCGCTTTACTGCCTTTAAAAACGACTGCATGAGTAGTATGTCCACCATGCTGACCTCGTCGATTATAAATACATCGTGCGAAAGAGGGTTTGACTCGTTGTGAGAAAACCTGTGGCTTTCGCTGGTATTCCCAGGCTGTAGTCCCAAAAGCCTGTGTATTGTTTTTGCCTCGCGGCCCGTGAGCTGGCTCATACGTTTTGCAGCACGGCCGGTCGGCGCGGCAAGAGCTATGGAAAGCTGCATTTTTTCAAGTGTTTTGATTATCGTGTTTATGGTTGTCGTTTTACCTGTTCCGGGACCGCCCGTTATGACGATGCAGCCATGTGTGACGGCTGATCTGACGGCAAGTTTCTGCTCGAAATTAAGTTTCATACCACCTTCGCTCTCCGCTTCAAGAATTGCGGCGTCCGTTTCTTCGTCGGTCATTGAAACCGGGGGTGGAGTGATGACAAGTGATGTAAGGCGTCTTGCGACATAGTTTTCAGCTTCATAAAAGCTGTAAAGATAGCATCGTTCGGTGTCGTTGCTGCGCTCGACAAAAATAATTCCTGCAAGCTCTAGGGCTACTATGCCGTTTTCAACCTCTTCAGTAGAAATCGAAAGGCGAACAGCAGCATTGCGCAGCAACAAATTTTTCGGAAGATAGGTGTGACCTGCGTTATATGCGGCGGAATTTAAAATATATTTTATTCCGGATTGAATACGAAGCGGCGAATTTTTTGGAAATCCCATTATGTATGCAATGTTATCTGCTGTTTTAAAGCTTATGCCATCCACTGTATCAGCTAGAATGTAGGGATTTTCACGAATTATGCTTACTGCATTGCTGCCGAGGGTTTGATGAACCTTTATCGCCATGGCGGAAGAAATGTTGTATGGTTGTAAAAACATTATTATGCTCTGCATAGACTGCAATTCAAGATATGACGCGCCTATTTTTTCTGCGCGCGCTTTTGAAATCCCTTTGATTTCCGCGAGACGCAGAGGGTCGGTAAGCATAATTTCAAGAGAATCTGTTCCGAATTTTTCGACAATTTTTTGGGCGGTTGATTCGCGCACTCCATAGACTGCGCCGGAGGACAAATAAGAAATTATCGACTGCTCATCGGTGGGCATGATGTTTTCAAAGTAGTCAACCTTGAATTGCTCGCCATAATCTGGATGAGTGGTCCAGCTTCCGGTCAGCGCAACATTTGTGCCCTCGGTAAGGCAGGGCATATATCCCGTTGCCGTTACAAGACCTTCGGTTGAGGAATCAAGTTCGCATACCGTGTAGCCGTTTTCACAGTTTTGATATATTATTTCGTTTATAATTCCTGAAATTGTAATTTTGTTATCCATTTATAAATTACCTGTACTTTAGTATATTAATCCATATTTTAACTGATTTCAAGATGTAAATGCATGTTTATAAATATTATATCACATTTTTTTGTTGACTACAATAATTTTGAGTGATATAATATAAAATGATAAAATAGGATAAACGCTGTTGTTGAGGTCTGTCCCAATTAAATAATTTTCGGGACAGGGCATATTATTATGAATGGAAGGTATCACAATGAAAATAGTGGCAGCAACAACCAACCAGGGAAAGGTGCGCGAATTTCAGGAAATTCTTGGTGAATTGGGATTTGAGATTGTATCAATACACGAAATGGGCATTGATGTTGAAGTGGAGGAAACAGGATCGTCTTTTACAGAAAATGCATTGATAAAAGCAAGGGCGGTTTCTCTTTTGTGTGACGATATGCCGGTCATGGCAGACGATTCCGGGTTGTGCATAGATGCGCTTGACGACGCTCCGGGACTCTATTCCGCGCGGTTTGCAGGAGAAGAAGCTACCGATGAAGACAGAAACAAAAAAATTTTAGAGCTTATGAAAAATGCAGAAAATCGCCATGCATACTATATCGCAAGCGTGGCATTCATCTTCCCAGACGGAAGAGAAATAACCGCAGAGGGCAAAGTCGAGGGCGAAATTATGACAACAGAAGAGGGAACCGGTGGATTTGGCTATGATCCTATTTTTTACTGCACCGAAATAGAAAAATCTTTCGGAATTGCAGCTCCAGAAGAAAAAAATGCTGTAAGCCATAGGGGAAGAGCGCTTAAAAATCTGTGCGAAATTCTTAAAAAAGAGATGGAGGAATAGACTATGGATATTTTTTGCGAGTATATGGTAAAGCATAAAAAAAGACTGAAAGACAATCTGATTGCCGTGGGACTTGTTTGCCTCGCAATGTTACTCTCGCTGCTTCTTGTAGTTGTTATGTTTACATTAAAGACGGGGCTCGGTGGAATTTTTCTGCTGCTTTTAGTCGGAATCTGGTACGGCGCTGTTTATCTGATACGGCGTAGAAATCTGGAATTTGAGTATATTCTTACAAACGGTGTGCTGGATATTGACAAAATTATGGCACGCTCGGCAAGAAAAAGAGTAATCAGTATAAATTTCAAGGATATTGATGTATGTGCGCCGGCAAAGGATGAAAATTTCAGGCACAAGCTTGAGAATAGAGATACCGATGTAAAGATTTTGGACTTGTCCGGAAACATTGATGATGATAATGTGTATTTTGTTGAGCTTGTAAAGGAAGGTCAGCTTTTCCGCGTATTCTTCCAGCCGAATGCGAATATTTTAAATGGCATTAAACAAGCAAATCCGCGTCAGGTTACGGTGCGAGAGGCGGATTTGGCATGATTTTCGGCATAGGCTGCGATCTCTGTGATATTGACAGAATAAAAAAAGCAAATGAGCGCTTTTTTATTCGTTGCTTTACACCTGCGGAAAATGAATTGTTTGTGCGAAAAAAAAACCGATTTGAAACGGCAGCCGCAAACTTTGCTGCAAAGGAAGCATTTTCAAAGGCTCTCGGAATGGGAGTGTGTGGCTTTGCACTGTCGGATGTGGAAGTTTTGCGAAGTGAAACTGGGAAGCCTTTTATAAAGCTTTATGGCAATGCCGAAAAGCTTTGCCGTGACCGCGGAATAAACGGTATTTTTGTATCACTGTCGCATACATCTGACATTGCGGTGGCATATGTTGTGCTCGAGTTATAAAAAATGAAAGGAAGCATATTTATGAAGGTGTGCTATGCAGAGCAGATGCGCAATATTGACAGGATAGCTGCCGAAAAATTCGGCATACCGTCTGTTGTGCTTATGGAAAATGCCGCGGCGGCATGCGTTGAAAAAATAACCCGCTTTGACAGCTTCGTAATTGTATGCGGAAAAGGAAATAATGGAGGCGACGGACTTGCGATTGCACGACGGCTAATAAATATGCATAAGCGTGTTGAAATTTACCTTGCCTGCGGCAATGAATACAGCGGTGACGCTCTTATAAACTATAACATTCTCATGAATATGGGAATAAATTTTTGCGACGTTTCGGATTTTGACGCGTTCAGTATGGATTTGAAGAATTCAGAATGTACGGTCGATGCATTGCTGGGTACGGGAGCAAACGGCACGGTGCGTGCTCCTTTGGATAAGGTCATAAGAATGATAAATGAATTTTCCGGCTATGTTTTATCTGTCGATGTGCCTTCGGGAATCAACTCCGATACCGGTGAAATCGGAGGCTGTTGTGTGAATGCCGATGAAACGGTTACATTTGCAGTATACAAGGCAGGTCTTTTGCTATATCCTGCGGCGGATTTTACCGGGAAACTGACCGTTGCGGATATTTCAATTCCGGACAAAGCGGTTGAATGCGAAAAAATATATATAGACACGCTTACTGATGAATATATTAAAAATATAATGCCGAAACGCAAAAACAATTCGCAAAAGGGCGATTATGGAAAAGTGCTTGTCATCGGCGGCAGCGTGGGTATGGCCGGCGCGGTTTGCCTTGCATGCGAGGCGGCATTTAAGGTTGGTGCCGGAATGGTAACCGCATGCATACCGCACGAAATCAATGATGTTGTGCAGGCAAAGTGTACAATTGCAATGACGATTCCGGTTAACTTCGAGCACGACGGCGACAAAATTATTGAAATAATGAACAGCTTTGACACAATTTTGTTTGGCAACGGCATGGGACGTGCAGAGTTTACCGCAGGCCTGCTTGAAAAAGTAATTTCGGAGGCTGAGGTTCCTGTAATAATCGATGCTGACGGACTTTTCGCTCTTGCAAAAAAAACGTATATTGCAGAAGAATGCAAAAGCGAAATTATATTAACGCCTCATTCAATGGAAATGGCGCGGCTTTTAGGCTGCACTGTCGGTGATGTAGAAAAAAACAGATTTTCGGTATCGAAAAATTTTGTTTTTTCGCACAGACTTACACTTGTTTTAAAGGGAAATCATAGTATAATAACATCACCTGACGGACATCAGTCGATAAACATGACTGGAAACAGCGGAATGGCGACGGCGGGCAGCGGTGATGTTTTAGCCGGAATGACAGCTGGCTTTGCTGCAAGGGGAATGGGCGGAAAAAAATCGGCCGAACTTGCGGTCTACCTGCACGGCAAAGCCGGTGACTATGCGGCAGAAATGAATACGGCTGATTCGATGACAGCTGTCGATATATTGGATTCGATACACCACATATTACCGGTGGAAAATTGAGCTGAAGTATGATAAAATAAAAAAGGAAATAGCAGTTATGAACAGAACTTGGGCAGAGATTAATATAGATGCATTAAAGTATAACGTTAAGAATATAAGAAAGATTACTTCTCCGCATGCAAAAATTATGGCAGTTGTAAAGGCGGATGCATACGGTCATGGCTACCGGGAGTACTGCAAAGCACTTCTAGACAGTGGCGTTGACTGTTTTGCGGTTGCGATGATTGCTGAAGCAAAGGAGCTGCGAAGAGTAGGCTTTGATGTCCCGATTCTTATACTCGGTGCAACGTTGGCGGAAGAGGCTGACGACATTGTCGAATATGACATTATGCCCAATATATATAATTACGAGTTTGCAAAATGTTTGTCCAACGCCGCAAAACGGCAGAGAAAAACAGTTAAAATTCATCTGAAAATAGATACCGGAATGGCACGGCTTGGCTTTGTGGCCAGCGACGACAACACAGAAGTGATCAGTGAAATTTTAAAGATTTCGCAGCTTCCAAATGTGGAAATTGACGGGATTTTTTCACATTTTGCATGTGCTGACGAAAAGGATTCCGCGTATACTTACTTGCAGTTTTCGCGATTTATGAAGCTTGTCGGTGAACTTGAAGCCTCTGGAATAAACATTCCATGCAAACACATAGCAAACAGTGCCGCAATAATGATGTATCCGGAAATGCACCTTGATATGGTGCGTGCAGGTGTTATTCTATACGGATATTACCCTTCTGACGAGGTTGATAAATCAAGGCTTTCGATAAAGCCTGTCATGACGCTTAAATCTCGCATTACTCTTGTAAAAGAGGTTGACGCCGGTTCAGGTGTAAGCTACGGAAAAACGTACATAACCGATAAAAAAACAAAAATTGCAACAATTCCTATCGGTTATGCAGATGGATATTTGAGATGCCTTTCACACAAGGCAAAGGTTGAGATAGGTGGTAAGCTTTTTAACATTATAGGTAGAATTTGTATGGATCAATGTATGATTGATGTTACAAATGTCAATAATATAAATATAGGTGACGAAGTGACCATATTTGGCGATGGATTGATTACTGCCGACAATGTTGCGGAGTGGATGAACACAATTAATTATGAGGTTTTGTGTCTGGTATCTAAAAGAATTCCGAGAATATACAAAGAGAATGGGAGGGAAGCTATTGCACTGAACTATTTAGATGAAATTTGATTTTAGAAAAGAATAAACAGGGGGCCTGATTGCTTTGTCACAATTAAAAAAGGTCATGTCCGGTCTTATTTTTAACAAGAGCAGAAATAAATCCTTTCCCAAAGTATACAAAAGTTTTTTGAGGAAAGGGCAGCTTGAGAAAGGCTATAAGGAAATGGCTTCTTTAAATCTTTCGTTAGCCAGGACATGTATTGAGGCTGATAATGACGCATTATCGGTCTGTGAGGAAAAACTGACGGAGTGTGAATAGTGGTGATTGTAAAACGAGGAGATATTTATTACGCCGATTTAAGTCCTGTTGTAGGTAGTGAACAAGGCGGTATCCGACCTGTTTTGATAATCCAGAATGATGTTGGCAACAAATACAGCCCAACCGTTATTGCTGCGGCGATAACATCGCAAATCAACAAGGCAAAAATGCCGACGCATATTGAATTGTCTGCTTCCGAATACGGACTATATAAGGATTCTGTGATATTGTTGGAGCAAATCAGAACCATAGATAAAAAAAGATTAAGAGAAAAAGTTGCACATTTGGATAAAAAGCTTATGCAGGATGTAAACGGTGCTTTGGCAGTAAGCTTCGGACTAGAAAATTTTTAACCTTTTAAAGTATAGAGAAGATTTTAGGAGGTAATTATGTATAAAATTTAAGTGTAGCATTTTTTGCTACATAAGATATTTGAGGACTGACGGAAACGTCGGTCCTTTTTTTGCCTGCGGATGCGTTTTTTCATGTATACTGCTCAACATGATGTTGACTTTTTCAAACAAATACTATATTATTGTGAAAATTGCAGAAGAAATGTAATAACCAAATGGTGGGCACACGGAAAATGTGCAAAAGAATTGTATAGGCATTGATTGCGGTGCTAATGACAGGTTTTATCAACGTAGGTATTGAGGCAGAACAGAGAATAGCTGTATTCCTAAGAATTTAAAAATGCTTTTACATGAGGAAAATCAGTAGCTCTGACAGACGACTTCACGATTGATAATACAGTGCGAAAAGCGCATTAACCTATGATAAATTACATTCAGACCGTATATAAATGAAAAGTTGCAAATTATTTGGATACAAATCTAAATTTTATGCCAGATATCCATTATTTTTCATTTTACTGAAAAAGGGCAAACTGATGCTATGTCAAGTTATGGAGGGTTTTACCAGTAAATATAGAAAGAATACATACTGAGAGAAGCGAACATAGCGTAAAGCAAGTATCCTTTGTTTAATTTTAGATACATTGTCTTATTGTATACAAACTGCAACTTAATGATACGGAATGAATGATATGGGATTTGCGGTTTCTTATATAACGTGCCTAATCAGTGTTAAACACAAATAAATACGATTTGTTTAACATAACCAGGGTGTGTATCGCTTATTTTTTTATAAAAACTGCACAATTTTTTGCCGAAGCTAAGCAAAAAATAGATGTATCTTAAAAATATTTTTAGAAAGAAAATATTTTTTTTTAAAACTGTTGATTTTTGGCACTATTTAATTTAAAATTATATTTATTGCATTATAAATAAAAAAATTTATGGAATTGGGGGTAGATAAATGCAAAATATTATTAGTTTGAAGAATGTAAATGTTTCCTTTGACGGAGAGACTGTCCTTAACAATATCAATCTTGATATTAAGGATAAGGAATTTGTAACGTTTCTCGGTCCGTCCGGCTGCGGAAAAACAACGACACTGCGCATAATCGGAGGATTTATAAATCCTGACAGCGGCACAATCAGCTTTGACGGAAAAATTATCAACGGTGTTCCGCCGTACAAGAGAAATGTAAACACGGTTTTTCAGAAATATGCGCTTTTTCCGCATCTGAATGTTTATGACAACATAGCTTTTGGGCTGAGAGTCAAGAAGATGTCGGAAAAGGAAATACAAAAGCGTGTTGGAGCGATGCTTGAGCTCGTAAATCTGCGCGGATTTGAGAAAAGAAGCACAAACAGTCTTTCGGGCGGTCAGCAGCAGAGGGTTGCGATTGCGCGCGCACTTGTAAATCAGCCTAAGGTCCTGCTTCTGGACGAGCCGTTGGGCGCTCTCGATTTGAAGCTGCGCAAGGAAATGCAGACAGAATTGAAGCTAATACAGCAAAGACTTGAAATTACATTTATCTATGTCACTCATGACCAGGAAGAGGCTCTGACTATGAGCGACACGGTTGTTGTAATGAATAACGGAGATATCCAGCAGATCGGAACTCCGGTTGATATATATAACGAGCCGATTAATGCCTTTGTTGCTGATTTTATAGGAGAAAGCAACATTCTGGACGGAATTATGCGCCATGACCTTTTGGTGGAAATCTGTGGACGCGAGTTTGAATGTGTAGACAAAGGCTTCGGTGAAAATACACCGGTTGATGTGGTTATACGTCCGGAAGATATTAAGCTGATTGATGTAAATGATGCAAAAATTACCGGCATTGTGGAATCGGTTACATTTAAGGGCGTTCATTATGAAATGGTTATTGAGGCATATGACTATTCGTGGCTTGTACATTCCACAAAGGCGGCCGAAATCGGCAGTGCAGTGGGGATTTCTTTTGACCCATATGATATTCATATAATGAGAAAGATGGGTAAGCGTCATGAGTAAAAAGATGATTTCTTTTCCGTATATAATATGGATGATTGTTTTTATTGTTGTGCCCTTGGCTATGGTTGCATACTTTGCATTTACAGACGCTGACGGAAGATTTACTCTTGAATATATTGCAGATGTTGCACAGTATTCAAATATTTTTGTGCGGTCAATCTGGCTCGCAGCAATTTCGACTGTAATTTGCCTTGTAATAGGTTATCCGGTAGCGTTCATTCTTGCAACTATGAACAAACGTCATCAAAGCACTATGCTGATGATTGTAATGCTACCCATGTGGATGAACTTTCTGCTCAGAACATATGCGTGGATGACGCTTCTCGGTAACAACGGACTGATAAACTATGTTCTGGGACTGGTTGGACTCGGACCTTATAAGCTTCTGAACACTCAGAGCGCTGTTGTTTTGGGCATGGTTTACAACTATCTGCCATTTATGATACTGCCACTATATTCGGTTATGGTAAAGATTGACAAAATTCTGCTTGAGGCAGCGGCAGACCTTGGTTGCAACAGCAAAAAAACTCTGATTAAGGTGGTTTTTCCACTCAGTATTCCGGGAGTAACTTCTGGAATAACAATGGTGTTCGTTCCGGCGATAAGCACCTTTATTATATCTCGTATGCTTGGCGGCGGAAGCAATCTGCTTATCGGTGACCTTATAGAAATGCAGTTTTTGGGAAACTCCTATAATCCGAATCTTGGTGCGGGAATTTCTCTTGTACTCATGGTTATAGTTTTGCTAATAATGACTATAATGAACCAGTTCGACAACGATGATGACAGAGTTTTGATGTAAGAGGTGCGGCATGAAAAGAATTTCTAAAATATATTTATCAATATTACTGCTATTTTTGTATATTCCTATATTTGTACTTATAGTATTTTCATTTAATACCACAAAGAGCAGAACGGTTTTTGACGGCTTTACCTTTGACTGGTACATTAAGCTGTTTCAAAACAAACTGATACTCACCTCACTTCGTAATACCCTGATCATTTCGGTGTTGGCGGCTGTTTTTTCTACAATACTCGGTACAGCTGCGGCAATTGGAATAAACAATATGCGAAAGCTGCCCAAGGCTGTTGCGATGAACATAAACAATATCCCAATTATCAATCCTGAAATTGTAACAGGCGTATCATTGATGCTTTTGTTTGTTTTTTTTGCGGCGCGAATGAATTTTGGCTTCGGCTTCGGTACACTGCTTATAGCACACATAACCTTTGATGTGCCGTATGTTGTTTTAAACGTTATGCCGAAATTTCGGCAGATGAATCCTAATCTTTATGAAGCGGCACAGGATTTGGGCTGCAACCAGATTAAGGCGTTTTTTAAGGTGGTGATGCCTGAGATTATGCCGGGGATAATATCCGGCTTTCTAATGAGCTTCACCTTTTCGCTGGACGACTTTGTTGTCAGCTACTTTACGTCGGGATCGACCTCACAGACGCTGCCGATAACTATTTATTCCATGACGCGCAGAAAGGTCAGCCCGGAAATTAATGCGCTATCGACTATTATCTTTGTCGTAGTGGTTGCTGCACTTATTATTAAAAATATTATTGAGAATAAAAATGCAAAGGAGGAAGCAAAATGAAAAAAATTCTTTCTCTTTTAACTGCTGTATTGCTGGCTGTTTCGGTTTCGGGCTGCCACTATCAGCATATAAACAATGGCAGCGAGGATTCCGAGCCACAGACGCTCACTGTCGATAATCCAGAGTACTATACAAGATTTAAGGACAAGGGAATTTCGATAAATGTCTATAACTGGGGCGAGTATATTTCGGACGGAAGCGATGATTTACTTGACGTAAATTCCGAATTTACAAATCTCACAGGAATACAGGTTAATTATACAACCTACGCTACGAACGAAGAACTTTATGCAAAGCTGAAGGGCGGTGGCTCGGACTATGATGTTGTTATTCCATCGGATTATATGATTTCACGCATGATTAAAGAAGGAATGCTAAATAAGCTTGATTATTCCAATATTCCTAATTTTAAAAATATCATGGACAACTTCAGATACCTTGAATATGACCCTGAAAACAGCTATTCAGTTCCGTATACATGGGGCACAGTCGGGATTATTTATGACAATACGGCCATTGACATTGACGAAGAAGATATTGACTGGGATATTTTGTGGAATGATGCATACAAGGACAGAATTTTGATGTTTGACAATCCGCGAGATGCCTTTGCTATTGCCGAAACGCTGCTCGGATATTCACTAAACACTGAAGATTCTGCTGAGCTTAAACGGGCTGCCTCAAAGTTGCTTGAGCAAAAAAAACTGGTTCAGTCGTATGTAATGGACGAAATTTTTGATAAAATGGGCGCAGGTGAAGCGGTTTTGGCACCATATTATGCTGGTGATGCTGTTTCGCTTATGGACGAATACGACCATTTAAGTTTTGCAATTCCAAAAAGCGGAACAAACCTGTTCATTGACGCGATGTGCATACCAAAATGCGCATCTCAGCAGGAAGCTGCGGAAATGTACATTAACTTTATGTGCGAACCGGATGTTGCATATGCAACAACGTCATATATAGGTTATTCCACGCCTAACAGCGCGGCTTTTGATATGCTTGACGACGAGGTTAAAGAGGACAAAATCTCTTACCCCGATGACGATTTTATAGCAGAAAAAACAACTGTTTTTAAAAATTTGTCAGATGATGCCAATCTTGAGATGCAGAAGCTATGGACGGATATGAAGTCGACTCAGGAATACTCCAAAAATATGTGGGTAGTACCGGTATTTTTGCTTTCGTGTATACTTATTTCGATCGCAATAATTATCAGACGCTACTTAAAACGCAAAAAGGATATTTTCTGATGAAAAAAATGTAAAATATTTTTGCAAAACAGCTTGATTTATTATATTTTATGTGATATAATAACAAAGTTAAATACGGATGGTCCTCTGCCTTGGTCGGCACGAACGTCTAAATGTAAAAGGAGGGCTCTATGATGAATGCAAATGAAATCATCAGCACTTTGACAAAAGACCAGATCAGAACTGATTTACCTGAACTTAACGTTGGTAACAATGTAAAGGTTTATCAAAAGGTTGTTGAAGGTACTCGTACAAGAACACAGATGTTTGAGGGTACAATCATCAAAAAGCAGGGCGGCGGTATCGGCGCAACTTTCACTGTAAGAAGACTTTCTTATGGTGTTGGTGTAGAAAAAACTTGGCCTGTTAATTCACCTATTATTGAAAAGATTGAAGTTTCAAGAAAAGGTAAAGTAAGACGTGCTAAGCTTTATTACATCCGTGAAAGAGTTGGTAAGGCTGCTAAGGTCAAGGAAAAGATATAAGTTTTCCTGATAAACAGAAAAGTTTAAGGGGACATTTATATGTCCCTTTTTTCTTTGTTTGTTGTATAAGCTCTAAGTTAATATTATATATGACATACAGTTTTTTGAGGTGTTTGTTATGAAAGAAAATAATGATCTTGAAACTCGTGCTGCGGCAAAAGGCACTGTTAATGAAACAGAAAATACATTTAACCTAGGACGAGAGGTTTTTGAGTGGATATATACTATTGTAATTGCACTTGTCATTGCGTTTTTGATTAAAGGATTTATATTCGACATTGTTCGCGTTGACGGCCCGTCGATGTATCCGACTCTGGTCAACAACGACCGGCTGATAATTACGAAAGTCGGATACAAGCCTCATCAAGGAGATATAATTATTCTTGATTCGGCATATAAGAATAGAATGGTATATTACAGCAAATATGAGGAAAATAATGATACAAAGCTAAATCCCCTGACACGTCTGCAGCTTTATATGAAGCTTCCTAGAGATTTGAAAATTAAATATTACGTAAAGCGCATAATCGGTATGCCGGGTGATACAATAGATTTAAAGGACGGAAGGGTATATGTCAACGGTGAGCTGCTTGACGAACCGTATTATGACGGTCTTACACCGATAACTGACCTTTCGGTTTCATATCCGGTGACGGTAAGCGATGACTGTGTTTTTGTAATGGGTGACAACAGACCTAACAGCAAAGATTCTCGATCTTCTGAACTCGGTGAAGTGCCAATAAAGGCTATTTCCGGAAAAGCACAGCTCAGAATTTGGCCCTTTAATTCAGTTGGGATAACAAAATAACAAAATTTTCGGGCAGGTTTTTATAACCTGCCTGTTTTGTACGAGGTGAAATATGCAAAACCTGCAATGGTATCCGGGTCATATGGCAAAGACACGGAGAATGATTGAAGAAAATCTGAAAAATATTGATGTTGTTGTGGAAATTCTTGACGCAAGGATTCCTTTTTCGGGAAGAAATCCTAATTTTGACGATATACTGAAAGATAAGCCGCGGCTTGTAGTTATGAACAAATATGACCTTGCTGACAAGGATGTCACAGCGGAGTGGATAAAGTGGTACAATGCCCGCGGTATTAATGTGGTACCGATAAGCTGTGCAAGTGGCATGGGGATCAACAAAATTGCCACGGCAGCAAAGAGTCTTATTCGTGATAAGCTTGAGAAAGCGGCTGAAAAAGGAATGAACCGAAGCGTTAAGATAATGATGGTGGGCATACCCAATGTTGGAAAGTCTACTCTTATTAACAACCTTTCAAG
>JAQXIJ010000071.1 GCA_029007725.1 Bacillota bacterium
AATGTTTATAATCATTATTTCAATATTGCTGCTCGTCGCAAAGGTCTTTACATCGGACGGCTTTGCAGAATTATATATAAAGTGTCTGAACGGCACATTGTCATACTGGTTTTCAAAATGCTCCTTTGTTATATCGAGGGATTTACATACACCCTCGCGGATAGCAACAGACGGCACAACAATTATAAACTTTGTAAGTCCGTACCGCTTGTTAAGCTCAAAAATAGTCTTTGTATAAACATAGGTTTTGCCTGTACCTGTTTCCATTTCAATACAAAAAGACTTGTCAAATTCGCCGTCATCCGTCTTGTCGTTTGTAAGCGGAAGATTGCTTCTTTTCTGTACCTCATGCAAATTTTCGGTTAAATTCTCCGTCTTTATATTAAGCGTATTGCCGATACCAAACTCGTTGCCGAGTAAAGACATTTGACTGCCGTCACTTATTTCAAAGGTGGATTGTAACCGCTCCTGTCCCTTGAATAAATCGGCAACAGCATTTACTGCATCGGTCTGAAATTGTTGATTTTTAAATTTTAGCTTCATTTGCTTTCACCGTCAAATTTAATTATTTTTTCTATTAAATCAGTAGCATCTTGAGATAACGCACCACTTTCGTATGTTTTTACCATACTGTTCGGAAAATGTTTTTTGTATATGTCGATTTTTTCTCCCCAACGAGTGTCGTATTCTTCTCGTCCAAGCATCCCGATATGTTCCCAATATAGTTCCTTTCCATTCGGCAGTTCAATTGTAAAATCCGGTTCAATCCATTTATCTTCGGAGTAATAAAGCTTTTTTTCGTACTCATATTTTATTCCGGCAGCACTTAATAAATTTGAGATTATAACCTCAGATTTACTTCTTACTTGCGTTCCGTCATTTGCTTTATATATCCTTGCTAATTGGTGCTTTTCTGTACCAAGATATGCCGCAATTTCCTGGTGCAATTGCTGTGTGTTCGGATTATTTTCAAGCACATATACGAAATAGTCTAAAAGCTCATGCTTATATTTTTTCCTTTCTTCTATGTCCCAGCAAATACTTGTCATGACAGAATCATCAATATTCGTATCATTAACATTTATTATAAGCCATCTTTCAGGTGCTTTTTGTATCGTCACCTCATCGTTTAATATCGCAGAATATACCATTTCTGATAACATACTCGGCTCAATCTTTGCTTGATTTACGCTCCTTATATATCCTTTTGTTTTTGTGCTGTCAAATACTTTTTGCAGCGCACCATTTTTTATACTACTAAGGAGCTTTAAATCAGCAAAGCCTTTACAAACAATATCAATAAGCCCTGCTTCAATATAGTACAGTAAGCATTTTTGAATTTCTTCATCTTCAAAATATGAAAGTGTCTGATAGCCAAGTTTATTACCTATTTTTTTATATACTTCATCCAGCTTCTCTTTCTTTGGAAACGCTCCGTCAATAAAATATGATTTTTTTACCTCAATATTTTTATTAGAATATAGTAAATATGCATTTGCTCCATGTCCATCTCGTGAGGCTCTTCCAATCTCCTGATAATACTGTTCAATTGATTCAGGAATCATGTAATGAATCACAACTCTAATATCGGGAATATCAATACCCATACCAAAAGCATTTGTTGCAAAAACGACATTGATATTTCCATTTTTAAACTGTTCTACAATATTCATTCTTTCTTCGGCTGACATATCTCCGTGGAAAGAAACCGCATTATATCCTTTTTCAATTGCTTCTGTGCAAAAATCCTCAACACTTCTTTTATTATATTTTCTATAAACATAAACGAGTATTTTTTCATCTTGATGATTATGTAAGATTTGCCAAAATTTTTCTGTTTTTTCATCCTCGTTCTTAAATTTATTGACATGAAGTTGTATTTCACTTCTCATCAATAACTCTTTCATAATGATATTATCTTTTTTTATTTTAAAATAATTACAAATATCAATAATCTCTTTACTGTTAAGCGTTGCTGTTAAGGCAAGAACTTTGCACCAGTTTTCTTCGCCAAACAAGCTATCCATAAAAGACGGGATTCTGCGATAAAACGGTCTAAAACTCATGCCCCATTGACTTACGCAGTGAACTTCATCTATTACGAGTAATTTTATATCAGATTTTCTCTTTTTTAAGCAAAATTCCAAATAACCATCTGTCGCTATTTTTTCCGGGCTTAAAAAGATGAATTTAGGATTTATCTCACCTTTTGCAAATTGAGTTAAAATTTTCAGTTGCTTTATAGCCGGAATACCGCCATGAATCTTTAATACTTCATATCCTTGTTCTTCTATAGATTTTGCTTGTTCCTCTATCAGTGCTGTTAAAGGAGAGACAACAATCGAGATTCCACCAAGCTCCATTGATGACATCCAGTATATTACAGACTTTCCACCGCCTGTTGGTAATATACAAAGAGTATTTCCTTTTTCAACAACATTGGAAATAACATTTTTTTGGTAATCATATAGTTTAAAGTCCTTTTGGGGAAACCATTCTGAAAAATGTTTATCAATATTAAGCATACCCCAAACCTCCATCTCTAATTTGTGATTTAAGCAGAGATATTTCTTCACTATGTTCGTCAGCAACATAGTTTAAAAAAACATCTACGACAACATATCTATATGCTGGATCAATATATACATCCATCTTCTTTGCTTTATCGTTTAATAGATTGTAAATCGCAAGAGCATAAAATGCAAATAGTTCATAAGGATAGAAATAATTTTGTTGAACAATACTTTTGTCAACATCTATCATAATAAACTCAGAATCCATAGAGCATCCGAAATTGGCTTTATTTGTCAAATACCACAAAGCCCATATTGCATTTCTGCTACGATTAGGAAAGACAGACGGGTATAGTTTATATAACATATGACTTTTTATTCCGCCACCTATTACACCGTAAACAGTATAATCTTCAGTATCAAGATCTTCCATATTTAATTCATCATAAAAGCGTGCATATTCATAATCATCTTCATCGTAAATTTCCGACATATACTCATTTGCGAAATCAAGCAAATTATGAACTGTGTGCAGTAGTTTTTCGGGATCTGCTATACTAAATTCGTATCTGTATTT
>JAQXIJ010000072.1 GCA_029007725.1 Bacillota bacterium
AAAAGCAAAACGAAATTGACATATACACTGCCGGCATGGATTCACAAATTACAAACACTGAAAATTATTATGACAAACAAATAGGTGATGTCACTGCTCAATACGAAAAAAATTATGAGCGAAATGCCGTGCAAAAGCTTATAAACGAGAAACAGATCGCCGAGAAAAACGCAAATTTGGGACTTACGGATTCCGGACTTAACCGCACACAGCAGTCGGCGGTGCAGATGTCATATGCCAATCAAAAGGCAAGCCTTGACAGTTCACGCCAAAAGGTTCTTGACGAGCTTAATATCAAGCTTACAGAAGCGATAACCGCACTTCAAAATGAAAATCAAAGCGGAATAATGCAAATTGAAAACAAATGGGATTCATATTCCGAACAACAGGGTGCAAACGCATATAATTCGAAGCTTCAATATTACAAGGATCTGATAAATTCGGAAAATGATGCGCTTACAAAGCTTGAGCAGTCGGAGACACTCGCGGCGGCAGATATTCAAAAGGCGCAAATTAATGCGAATAAAAGCGGTTCCAAATCGAAAAACGATACACTTCTTTGGAATTTTACCGGTACTTATGACAGTTATGGCAATCCTGTGTTCATAAATTCAAACGGCAAGACGCAGGCATTTGGTGAGGGTGTGAATCCATATACCGGCACAAAGAATAAGGATGCCAAGTACGGTACATTCAGCAATGGATATCAGCCAAACAATATAGGCGGTACTAAATTAAAAAACAGTAGCATGCAGACAGATATTACGGGCAAAACACAAACGGTATGGTACACAGAGGAGAAGGACGCAACAGGAAAAACAGTCACAAGGTATTGGTTGTGGCGCGGTAATTTGAATCGATATGTTGAACTTGATATAAGTGAGTTGGGCTTATAAGGGGATGTTATTGTGGGAATTATTAAATTAACCAAAGATGATATTATAAGCAATAATATGACGCTTAATAAAAGTCAAATATCTTATGACACCGCATTGGTAAGCAATTGGGAATCGGATGCAAAAACGTCTTTTGAAACTTTACAAAACTATAACACCAAGTTGAACAATCGAGAATATTTGTCCTCTGACGACCTCAAATCATACAAATCTGCTGTGGATAGTTTTGTTGAAAATAATAACCGTTTGAGAAGGCTTAATAAAATTTTCGGTCAAGGTTATACCGATGAGCAGGAAAAAGAATGGAATGACGCTATAACCTCATTGCAGAGCGGATATAAAGAGGCTTCGGATTATTTCTCGCAATTTAAAGATGAGAATGAATTCAAAGATACACTTGCTGCAATCAAAGAACAGGAAGAAATGCGGTATGTGGATGTAGAAGCAGGAATGGCTGAAATAAACTCCGTATTATCGGGTGAGAAGCTGACTGCTTTGAAAGAGGAAAGGGCGATTCTTGGTAAAGGAATAACGCTATCTCATCGTGATAACGGTGTTTATCTGCGTAAGTACGGATATAACAGGGCCGACGCAGAAAAACGATTGGCAGAGCTTGAAAAGGAAATTGCGGCAATTGAAGCGCCTGCTATGCGGAAAAAGGAATATCTGACACAAGCAAAATATCTTCAAAACTATTTATATTTTACGCAGAACGATGTGTCGCTTAATGAGATTAAATCGCATTTAAGTGATGAAGACCCTATTGCATATACATCGCCAGACGGAAAAAATATGACATGGCAGAAGTTATATGATAATAAAAAGTACGAAAAAAACTTGGATGCTATGTATAAAAAGTATTCCGCTATGCCCGATTGGTCGGAAAAATCAAAATTTGTATCAAAAGCGGGCAGAAACGGCAAAAATCTTGAAAATTCAGACAGGAACTTGTTACTTGAGTATATATACGGCGACGATGAAATCAGAGATAGTATTACTATGTCACGCTACGGTAAGGCGTCAATAGAGACTTATGGTAATGCGGCACCGCTGAGTTGTTACGATTACGGTGAAGATGGATATGATTCACTCAACAATAAAGAAAAAGCCATCTTGACATATTTAAGTAAAGATTATGATTCCAATCCTGACGCTTATGATGAGTTTAACAAATTTATAAAGGGCCAAATATTAGACAGGCACAATAAAAAGGAGATAGACGATGCGTACAGTAAGGCACAAAAGTATCCGGTAATATCTTCGCTGTATTCCGTAGGTTACAGTTTAATGGGCGGTGTTGAGCATTTGTTTAATGCCCTGACAGGTGAAGCCGGCAGTGAAAATAAAAACGCCGCCTTATCTTCCGCAATCCGGCAAGGTGTTTCGGATAAAGTTGATTGGGAAATAGGAAACTTTGACGCATTCGATTTTATTTATAATACAGGTATGTCGATGGCAGACTCTTCCGCAAGTATGGCGGTTTTCGGCAAGGCGGGAGGTATTGCTCTCGGACTTTCTGCTGCGGCTCAGGCTACAAACGATGCGCTTGACCGCGGAATGAATAACAAACAGGCATTTTGGAACGGATTGGCGTCCGGTATGTTTGAAATGATATTTGAAACGGTGTCGATAGGTCAATTCAGCGCGCTCAAAGAATCACTTGGAACCGGAATAAAAAATATTGTAACAAATATGGGCAAAAGTATGCTTGTTAATGCGTCTGAAGAAACGTTCACCGAGATTGCCAACATAGTGTATGACACTGTTATGAATTTAGATTTTTCGAATTCCGAAACAAAGATGAGGTCGTATGTGGCAAGCGGTATGACCTTGGAAGAAGCCGAAAAACAGGTAAAAAAAGATATGACGCGGCAGGTTGCCGAATCTGCGGCAAGCGGTGCACTCATGGGCCTTGGCTTTGGCGGTATAGGAAGTGCGATGTCACAAATAAAAGCCAAGGCGATTGAAAGAAGAAATATTAAATCGGTGATCAACAACCTTATTAACATAGGCTTATCGGCACTCGATACCGATGCTTATGTGTTGGCACAGCAGGCACAATCAAAAATAAACAGAGGTATGTCGCTGTCAGCGCAGGAAATCGATGATTTACAGCGCGCGGTTATGAAGACGGTAATCAATGCTGATATATCGACAATAAAGCAGGAGGTAGAAACAAGGCTAATCGAATTCGGCGAGGGTGAATCGGCATCTGAGGTTGCTGATGTTATTGTAAAACAGTTTTTAGGGGAAGAACTTACCGAAAGTGAAAAAGACATCTTGAAAAACAGTAAGCCGGCTTTAGATTTAATCACATTTCTTATCAAAGAAAGTGTTACAAAAAGAATGGATCAAGCTTCACCTGCCACTGAAAGCAGTTACTCGCAACAAATAATATTAAATTACCTAAAATCAAAACACACTGATTCGCCGTTTGTTGACGGCACGATTGATG
>JAQXIJ010000073.1 GCA_029007725.1 Bacillota bacterium
AGTGGTTCTGCTCAGTAAACGGATTCAAGGATAAAGCAATAAAAGCTATTGAAGATGTAAAATGGATTCCGGAATGGGGTGAGGAAAGAATCAAATCTATGGTTCTTGACAGAAACGACTGGTGCATTTCGCGTCAGAGAACATGGGGTGTGCCTATTCCTATTTTCTATTGCAAGGACTGCGGAAAAGAGCTTATAAACGACGATACGATCAAAGCGGTGTCAAAGCTGTTTAAGGAACAGGGACCGGACAAATGGTGGGAGCTTGACGTAAGCGAAATTCTGCCTGACGGAATAAAGTGTTCTTGTGGTTGTACTGAATTTACAAAAGAAAAGGATATTATGGATGTTTGGTTTGACTCGGGATCATCACACGCGGCTGTATGCGAAGAACGTGACGATCTGGTATATCCGGCAGATATGTATCTTGAAGGAAATGACCAGTACAGAGGATGGTTCCAGTCATCTCTGCTTACAAGTATTGCAACAAAAAAACAGGCTCCGTACAAAATTGTTATAACACACGGCATGATTCAAGATGGTGAAGGCAGAAAGATGTCTAAGTCAAAGGGCAACGTTATTATGCCTCAGGAAATCATGGATAAATATGGCGCGGACGTTTTGCGTCTGTGGGTTGTTTCCGCTGACTACAAGACCGATATGAGAATGAGTCAGGATTCATTGAAACAGTTGTCCGAGGGCTACAGAAAAATCAGAAATACCGCAAGATATATCCTATCAAATATCAACGATTTTGATCCAAACAAGGATATGGTTGCATATGAAGATATGCTGGAAATCGATAAGTGGGCACTTTTGAAGCTGAACGAAGTTATTGGAAAGACAATAAAATCATACGAGGACTATGAATTCCATACCCTCTATGCAGCTGTGTTAAATTTCTGTATAGTTGATTTGAGTAACTTCTATCTTGATGTGCTGAAATCAAGACTTTATACCGAAAAGCCGAATTCAAATGAAAGAAGATCTGCGCAGAGCGCAATGTTTATCATTCTTGATGTGCTTGTTAAGCTGTTGGCTCCCGTGCTCGCGTTTACTGCGGAGGAAATTTGGCGTTTTATGCCACATCTTAAAAATGAGGACGACGTAAGCGTTATGCTTAACAGTATGCCACGCCAGCAAGAGAAGTATGACAATTCTGCACTTGAAGAAAAATGGGATAAGATAATTGCTGTAAGAAACGATGTAAATAAGGCGCTTGAGCCTGCAAGAAACGAAAAAATTATAGGCAAATCACTTGACGCGGAGGTTACGGTGTATGCCAAAGGCGAAATGTACGATTTCTTAAAGTCAATTGAGGGTGATCTTGCAGAGTTGTTTATAACCTCAAAGGCAACTATAGAGCCGGATGAAAATGCAAAGGATGCTTTCTGCGGCGATGTTGTAAAGGTTAAGGTTAAGGCGAGCGAGTACGAAAAGTGCGGAAGATGCTGGGTTCATTCCGAAACTGTCGGAACTATTGAGGGCTTTGACGGAATCTGCGCCGACTGCGTTGCAAAGCTTACCAAATAAATTAAAAGGCGGTGTAAATAAAGTACACCGCCTTTTGTAAGGAGCTTAAAAAAGTGTGCTAAGAAGCCCAAACGAAGTAACCAGCATTATACGGTTACCTAGTTCGACAGCGTACGTAATAACTTGAAAACAGATAGTCTATATTTCTGACGCTTGATGCATTTTTTTACAGTCTACATTTTTGGGTATGTGCTGCAATAAATATGAATATGCTAAACTGGATTGATATGGGGTAAAATTATGATTTTTTGGACTGTACTTGCAATAGCAATTGTTCTTGCTGACCAGCTTTCAAAGCTGCTGGTGGCACAGAACATTTCTGCGGTTGACACAATTCATGTGATTCCGCATATTGTTGATTTTGTCTATGTCAGAAACACCGGTGCCGCTTTCAGCTTTCTGGCGGATAATACCGTGCTTCTGAGCATTGTTTCGGTAATTTTCTGCGCTGGAGTCATTGTGTACTGGGTTTATAAAAAACCGGACAGCAGACTTTTGAAAACTGCCCTGACGCTGCTTTTTTCCGGCGCTTTTGGAAATGCTGTTGACAGAATTTTCAGAGGATATGTAATAGATTTCATTTCGACATCATTTATAAAATTCCCGGTATTCAACATTGCCGATATTGCAATAGTGGTAGGAGCTTTGCTGCTTATAGTGTATTTCATACTATCTGACAGAAAAGAGGAAACAAATGAAAATAATGTCATTTCCGGTGGATAAAAATGATTGCTGCCGCCTTGATAAATGCATAAGCAAAAACTTTCCTGAGATATCCCGTTCGTATGCTGCTGACCTTTGTGAAAAGGGACTTGTCACTATGTGCGGAAAACCACTTGAGAAAAAATATAGGCCGAAGCCGGGAGATGCGATAGAAATCTGCTTGCCCGAGCCGCAGAAGCTTGATTTGCAACGGGAGAACATTCCGCTTGACATAGTTTACGAAGACGATGACGTAGCAGTGGTTAACAAACCTCAGGGAATGGTAGTTCATCCGGCGGCCGGCAACATTACAGGAACACTGGTCAATGCGCTTTTGTACCATTTCGGTGATAAACTTTCCGCGATAAACGGTGTAATACGTCCCGGAATCGTTCATAGAATTGATAAGGACACGGCAGGACTTTTGTTGATAGCCAAAAATAACGAGGCACATCTTAAGCTTTCGCAGCAGCTTAAGGAGCGCAAAGCATCGCGGAGGTACATAGCCTTAGTGAACGGTAATGTAAAAGAGGACGGAACGGTGAATAAGCCGATTGCAAGGCATCCCAAGGACAGAAAAAAAATGGCGGTTGTCGCTGGCGGAAAAGAGGCTATAACGCACTACCACGTTCTTGAAAATTTTAAAGGCTATACACTTTTGGAATGTATTCTCGAAACTGGCAGAACACATCAGATACGAGTTCACATGGCGTCAGTCGGTCATAGTCTTGTCGGCGACAGAACATATGGAATTGCAAAGGAAAAAATAAAAACCGATGGGCAGCTGCTGTTTGCAAAAACAATCGGCTTTGTTCACCCGAAAACGGGCAAATACATGGAATTTTCGGCAGAACTGCCCGGATATTTTTCAGAAATTTTAAACAAATTAAGAAGGAGTGATTACCATGCCTGACAAAAAGCTTAAGGTGTGTGTACTGTTTGGTGGTCAGTCACCTGAACACGAGATTTCGCGGAAATCCGTAACATCGGTCATCAACAATTTGAATAAGGATAAATATAAAATTTATTCAATAGGCATTACGAAAAAAGGCGAGTGGTTTCTTTATACCGGAAAAACCGACAATATCGAGGACGGAAAATGGGAAAAGGACTTTAAACATAAAAAAAGCGCTATAATTTCACCGGACGCAAAGCAAAAGTGCATCATTGTTTTCGACGGCGACAAGGTAAAAAAAATCAAGCCGGACATTGTTTTCCCTGTACTTCACGGAGCATACGGCGAAGACGGAACAATACAGGGACTTTTGGAACTTGCCGGTATAAAATATGTCGGAATGGGTGTGCTGGCTTCAGCAAACGGAATGGATAAGGCGTACGGAAAAATAGTGTTTGCAAATGCCGGTATTCCGCAGGCGGATTGGGTTGTTATAAGATCGACCGACTGCCGCAGCGAAAAAATCGCTGAAATAGAGAAAAAGCTGGATTATCCGTGCTTTGTCAAGCCGTGCAATACGGGGTCCTCTGTTGGCGTCGGCAAGGCACATGACAGAATTGAACTTTGCGAGGCGCTTGACAATGCATTCAAGTTTGACCGAAAGGTTTTGGTTGAGGAAAACATTGACGGTCACGAGGTGGAATGTGCAGTTCTCGGAAACGAAGATCCAAAGGCTGCTGAGGTTGGAGAAATAGTGCCGACAGTGGAATTTTATGACTATGACGCAAAGTATAACGATGATTCTACCCAGCTACATATTCCTGCCGATATAGATGAAAATGTAAAGAAAAAAATCCGTGAATATTCGGTACGTGCGTTCCGAGCAATTGACGGAATGGGGCTCTCTAGAGTGGACTTTTTCGTAAGATACAAGGATAATTCAATCGTGCTCAATGAAATCAACACAATGCCAGGATTTACAAACATCAGCATGTATCCGAAGCTTTGGGATAAGGTAGGCATAGGCTATTCCGAACTGCTTGACCGGCTGATTAAACTGGGACTTAAAAGAGTAAAGTAGGATAGTATATGGATAACAGAAGCATAGGAGTATTCGATTCGGGACTCGGCGGTTTGACCGCGGTCAAGGAGATAATGAAGGAGCTTCCGGACGAAAATATAGTGTATTTCGGAGATACCGGCAGAGTGCCGTACGGCACGCGCTCTAAGGAAACGATTATTAAATATTCAAAAAACGATATTGCGTTTTTGCTGAGCCTTAACGTAAAATTGATTGTTGTTGCATGCGGCACTGTGAGTTCGCTTGCTCTTCCCGAAATCCGCGGTGACTATAAGACCCCCATTATAGGGGTTGTTGAAGCAACAGCAGATGCCGCAATGCACACAACCAAAAACAACAGAATCGGAATTATAGGAACTCCGGGTACGATAAAGAGCAGCTCATACGAGAGACTGATTAAGCAGAAAAACAGTAGTATTGAAATATTTTCAAAGGCTTGTCCGCTTTTTGTGCCGCTGGTTGAAAACGGACACTTTGACACAAAGGTTGCGGAGCTTGTTGTTGAGGAATACCTTGAAGAAGTAAAAAAGCAGAATATCGATACGCTGATTCTCGGATGTACGCACTATCCGCTGCTTAAAAATACTATTTCACGTTATATGGGATCGGATGTTAAGCTAATTGACGCCGGCGCCGAAACTGCACGCGCCCTAAAGGAGCATTTAGATAAAAACGAACTTCATTCAAAACAGCGTGGCGGCGCGGAATACAGATATTTCGTGAGCGATAATGTAGACGGATTTGAGAGCCTGGGCAGTATGTTTCTGGGCATGAAAATTAACGGTCAAGTGGAGAAGATTGACATTGAAAAATATTAAAGAAAATGCTGCAATAACCCTTGTGAACGAGCGCACTTCCGACGGAGAAAAGGACCGCGTGGAGTTCACAACTGCCGGACGATTTCATGAAAAGGACGGCAAGTTTTACATTTTTTATAAGGAACATGAGGATATGGGCATGGGAGACTCCTCGGTTATGATTAAGGTTGAAGATGATTCGGTCATTATGCGCCGGAACGGTGATTTTAAAACTGTTATAGTGTACCGTGAAAATGAATTTGCGGACATTATATATCGGACGCCACTCGGCGAAATGACAATGAAGCTTAAAACTGAGAAAATCGAAAACAATATGCATACCGATGGAGGGGAGCTACGTTTTTCATATTTCCTTTTTATGAATGGGGAAGAAACACATAACAAAATTTTTTTGAAGGTGAAGCCGGAAAGGATTGATTCGGTATGAAAAAAACAAAAGTTATATCCCTGATAATGGCAGCAATAATGTTGCCTTCGCAGCGTGCACTTGCGTCAGAGGTGCAAAGTACAGAATATGACAGATTTGAGGCTCTGTCAAACTATGCCGCAAATTTGTACATAGATGATAGCGTAACCGCGGATAAGATTATGACTGATGCTCTGAAAACGGTTATCAACAATAATCCAGAGCTTGCAGAGCAGCTGATTAAGGCAGGTTTTCAGACGCTGGATCCATACACCGAGTATTATACCAAGGAAGAGTATGAGCTTTTTAAAAAAAATCTTAACCATGTAGTTTACGGAATCGGTGTCACTATTCAGGAAACGGACGACGGATATGTAACTGTTATGAGTTGTATGAAGGGCGGAGGCGCAGAATCCGCAGGTGTTCAGGCAGGTGATAAAATTCTGCGCGTGAACGGAGTTGATGCCAAAGATAAAGGTATTGAAAAGGTGCAGGATCTTATCCTAGGTGAGCTCGGAACGGACGTAACTGTTGCCTTTTTGCGCAACGGACATGAAATTGAGTGCACCATAACCCGCAAGGAAGTCAGAGGCACAACGGTTGAACACACGGTACTTGATGACAATATAGGATATATTCATATTGTCAATTTTGCATCTGATACGGCTGACGAATTTGCCGAAGCACTGGCGGATCTCGATAAATACAACGTAAAAAACATTATTCTAGACCTCAGAAGTAATCCGGGCGGATATCTTGAAACAGCCGTTGATACGGCAGCACAAGTGGTGCCGGAGGGAGTTATTGTAAAAACGGTTTACAGAAACGAAAACTCAAACAAGATATTCTATTCGCAACTTAAGGAAACCAAATATAAGTTTGCCGTTTTGGTTAATGAAAATACGGCGTCTTCTGCAGAAGTGCTTGCCAGCGCAATGCAGGACAGCGGGGCGGGGTATATTATCGGCTGCACCACCTATGGAAAAGGAGTTATTCAAGAGATGTTTGAAAGCCGAGGCGGAGCGGCATTTAAAATTACTACCGGAAGATATTTTACGAGAAACGGCAATGATATAAACGGAAACGGTATTCAGCCTGATGACTATGTTGAAAATCATAAGCGTCCAATCGACATTACAAAATACACAACTTTTGACTATAAAACAAAGCCATCACTCGGTGCAGTTTCTCAGAATGTAAAGGCGGCAAAAGAACGTCTGAAGGTAATGGGATACTATCACGGCGATGTTAACGAAAGCTTTGATGAAAATTTTGAAAATTCCGTAAAGAAGTTCCAGGAAAAAAATGAGCTTTTTCCCTACGGTGTGCTGGATATTTCTACGCAGGTAAAGATGGAGAACATCTTCTATAAGCTTGATATTGTTGTTGACAATCAGTTTGACGCTGCTTTTGAATACCTGGGCGGTAAAATACAAAAAACGGAGAATGAATAATTTTCTAAAACCGCTGCTTCGGTAGCGGTTTTTTGATCATAATGTGGCAATTTAATAAAAAATACGTTTTGTAAACTATATTTTTCTACATTGTGGGTTAAAAAAATGTTGTTTTTTGTCTTGCATATTGAGATATTTGTGATATAATTAAAATAGTGTACTATTTGTATAGCAAATTTTGAAAGGAGAATTCTACATGAAGTATTCAAGCGAAGTAGAAGCTATGTGTCCTTTGGCAAAAGGCGCATATCACGGACCTGCTCCTATCCCGCAGGAGGGTAAGTGGACACAGGCAAAAGAGATTAAAGACATTTCAGGTTTAACACACGGTATCGGCTGGTGTGCACCTCAGCAGGGAACATGTAAGCTGACTTTGAATGTTAAAGAAGGTATTATTCAGGAAGCGTTGGTTGAAACTGTAGGATGTTCTGGAATGACACATTCGGCAGCTATGGCTTCTGAAATTCTTATAGGCAAAACAATTCTTGAAGCTCTTAACACTGACCTTGTCTGTGACGCAATCAATACCGCGATGAGAGAGCTGTTCCTTCAGATTGTTTACGGAAGAACACAGACTGCGTTCTCAGAGGACGGTCTGCCAATTGGCGCAGGTCTGGAGGATTTGGGCAAAGGACTTCGTTCACAGGTTGGAACTACATACGCAACCCTAAAAAAAGGTCCGAGATACCTTGAGTTGGCTGAAGGCTATATAACCAAAATTGCTATCGATGAAAATGATGAAATTATTGGTTACAAATTTGTTCATCTCGGCAAAATGATGGAAATGATAAGAAACGGAATGGACGCAAACGAGGCTTTGGAAAAGGCTTCAGGTCAATACGGCAGAGTTGATGACGCGGTTAAGCTGATTGACCCGAGATGCGAATAATAAAAGAGGAGGTACGAAGATTATGGCATTATTTGAAAGTTATGAAAGAAGAATTGACCAAATCAACGCAGAGCTTAAAAAGCATGGTATCTCTTCAATAGAGGAAGCAAAAAAAATCTGTGATGATAAGGGCATAGACGTATATAATATTGTGAAGGGAATTCAGCCGATTTGTTTTGAAAATGCTTGTTGGGCTTATACTGTAGGCGCTGCAATCGCAATTAAGGACGGCTGTACAAAGGCTGCTGATGCTGCGGAAAAAATTGGTCTCGGCTTGCAGTCATTTTGTATCCCGGGTTCTGTTGCAGATGACAGAAAGGTTGGTATAGGTCACGGAAATTTGGGCGCAATGCTTCTTCGCGAAGAAACAAAGTGCTTTGCTTTTCTTGCAGGTCACGAATCATTTGCAGCTGCCGAGGGCGCAATCGGACTGGCACGTTCAGCAAACAAGGCAAGAAAAGAAGACCTCAGAGTTATCTTAAATGGTCTTGGAAAGGACGCAGCGCAGATTATTTCAAGAATAAACGGCTTTACATATGTTCAGACAAAGTTTGACTATTACACAGGCAAGCTTGAAATCGTTAAGGAAACTGCATATTCAAAAGGCGAAAGAGCAAAGGTTCGATGCTACGGTGCCGATGATGTAAGAGAAGGCGTTGCAATTATGCATAAGGAGGGTGTTGACGTTTCTATCACAGGCAACTCAACCAATCCTACACGTTTCCAGCATCCGGTTGCGGGAACATATAAAAAGGAATGTATCGAACAGGGTAAGAAATATTTCTCTGTTGCTTCAGGAGGAGGTACGGGACGTACACTTCACCCGGACAACATGGCGGCAGGTCCTGCTTCATACGGTATGACAGATACTATGGGCAGAATGCATTCTGACGCACAGTTTGCAGGTTCTTCATCGGTTCCGGCTCATGTTGAAATGATGGGCTTAATCGGTATGGGCAACAACCCGATGGTTGGTGCAACCGTTGCAGTTGCAGTTGCTGTTGAGGAAGCTATTAAGTAAGCCATTTTTAGACAACTTATTAAATATTTATATAATTATTTTTCATTTTTATATCTTAAAAATTAGACCCATCATTTTAGAGTTTTTTTCTGATGATGGGTTTATTTTTTAGGAGTTTTTTATGAAAAAATTATCAATGAAATATGTAAATAAAATAACATTAAATGATATTTGTGAAAATATATTGATAACTGCAAACAGAGAAATTTAAGGGAAAAAACTATAAGTCATTATGAACAAAGTTTTAAACAATTCTTTAAATATTTTGACCCTTATATGAATATCGAGTTAATTAATGTAAACACATACAATCAATTTGTATTATATTTAAAAAGCTAATGTTCAAATGATACAACTATAAATTCATATTTAAGAGATTTTATAACTGTACTTCATTTTGCTATGGATTATCATTATATTTCTTATTTTAAAATGCAAGCAATCAAAGTAGATAATTCTCCTGTAGAAACATATTCCGATGAAGAATTAAAAATTTTATTAGAAAAACCTAATATAAAAAAAAGGTTCATTTTACAATGCACCAAATATTTGTATAATAAATAATTCTACAGATTGAATTTGTGAAAAGAAAACTATTCAAGATTATTTTATATTATCTCTATATATAATTTTAGAAATATGATTAGAAGAATTATAAAAAAGTTAAATAAGTGATTTTGTAAAGATCGAAGATAATCAATATCTTGAAAAGAGAGAATACACTCCTAAAATCAATTTTAAGGTCATTTTATAAATGTTCTTATTGGAAAAAAATTTTTTATATGTTGAGGTATGAAAGTATACCTTGAACAAGATAAGATAATGATTATTAATTGGAGTTTGTATAAATAAAAAATAATAATACTGTAAGATGTACAGAATGTCAAAAGAAATGTGCCCTCCCATAAAAAATACACAGTAAAAAGCTACAAAAAACGGAATGAATCGTAATAATTCTTTTGTTTTAGTAGAAGATTTATTCCACGGTTTGCTTGCGGGTGACCTCTGACGGTGTGATGATGCGGCGAAAGAACGAAGCAGCCACAAGGGCGGCTCGCCACGGCACAAGCCTATCTATCGGCTCCTCATTTTCAAGCAACGCATATGCCATAAACGCTCAGCAGGTGCTCGTATGCAAGCGGATACAGCAAATTAAGCGCCGATTGAGGCCGTACGGCATTGTAAGCCTCGATATATGAAAATATATCAGATTGCGCTTCAGACTCTTGTTCTCTTGTTCTATAGTGCTTATGATGTACAAGTTCACATTTGAAACAACTGAAAAAGTTTTCTGCTACGGCATTATCATATGGATCACCCTTTCCTGAGATGCTTTGAGTAATGCTATGTTTTGATAAAGCTTCACGGTATCCTAAAGAAGCTTACTGTACACCTCGGTCACTATGAAAAATTAATTTGGTTTGCGGCTTTTGACGGTTTATAGCCATTTCCAAAGCGGAAACCGTGAGGTTAGTATCAATGTGGCTCGAAAAGGCATAGCCGACGATTTTCTTAAGGCATAAATCCTTAACGAGTAGGGTATCTATGAAGATACCAAGCTCTGCGGCACCCTCTTTTGGGGGGCGCCCTTGTTCGGTAACCATTTTAACAGCGCCAGCCTTGAATGCCTCATCATAACGAGGTGGTATTGTTCCTTTTTTGATTGACATGAAAATCCATCATGTAATTTTGGATTTGTTTTTGTCCATTCCATTATATTACTCTTTTTTCTGTCCATCAATTCTGATAAGGAGGCAAAAAGAGTAGGAACAAAACTTATAATGGGGGTGCTTATTAATGGATATATTTAAAATTTACGGACAAATTTATAATGTAGGTGTTAAATCTATTAAAAGAGAAGCACCTTTTTTAGATAAATATGCTAACAGGACAGAAAAC
>JAQXIJ010000074.1 GCA_029007725.1 Bacillota bacterium
CCTCATCATCACATCGGCAGAGGCTCATTGTCAAGCAAACCGTGGAATAAATGCGACTACTTCTACGAAAACAAAAGAAATATTACGATTCATTCCGTTTTTTGAAGCTTTTTACTGTCTATTTTTTCTGGGAGGGCACACATACAGCATTGCCCCTGTAATTACCGCACAAATTATTTTCTTTAGTTTCATAAAACATCTGCCTTTCTTTTCATTATTTAATTTAATATTGTTTATTAAGTGCCGCTGATGTTCAACACCATTTCGTTTTCCAAATATTGTGATATCCTGTCAGCAACAGCGGTTACATCACGCTTCCCTCCTTGTTCTGACAACCCTTCATACGGC
This sequence comes from Bacillota bacterium, assembly GCA_029007725.1. Taxonomy (GTDB): domain Bacteria; phylum Bacillota; class Clostridia; order UBA1381; family UBA1381; genus UBA1738. Next base: position 349 of record JAQXIJ010000074.1, read on the forward strand.
TGAATCAACGAAACAATCAGCTCTGTCCCGGATATCTGTTCACTTACGGAAATGGAAAAAACGCTCTTGTTCCCGTATACCGACATTTCGGCAACAATGGTCGATGCATCGGTTTTCTTATATTGAACTCCGTCCTTATCTAATATGTCATATACGGCAACAATTACATATTGCCGCACATACGGTAAGTTTTTTTTAGTACAGATCATTTTGCACCTCCTTTTGCTAAGACTTTCTTTTATCCTATGACAGATATACATTTCCACAGATTTCAAACTTTTTATTTGCTTGCCGAAATTTAATATTATTTTAGCACCTCAATATATTTTTGTATATAAGGGAACTCCGCCAATCTGCGAAAAATAGTGTGGCAGAGTTCCGCCATTTTGAAAAACAAGGCAAAAAAGTGAATTTTTCTGTAAAACCGGCACAAAAAATCCGCCCTCTGCTGTGATAGGGCGGTAGGATATGTATATTTCACTTTTCATTATAAATCCGAATCAAACCGACGCGGGACTTGACTCCGGTTTTTTCATAGATGGCTGAAATATGTCTCTCCAGCGTTCGTCTGGAAACGTAAAGGCTTTCTGAGATTGTCTGTATACTGTCTTCAGTATTAACCAACAGAGCGAACACCTCGGCTTCTCTCGAAGTAAGTGAAAATTCTTCGGAAAACGTTTGCAGCCTTTCATTATCATCAATAGTTAAAATATCGTTTGTGAGTATTTTTTCCATAAAGACTTTATGCTTATAGGTATAAATTGCAATCACAATACTGACTGCTACAAACAGTATCAGCATAATTGTGATGATGGCAATACTGTTGTCGGTGGATAAAAGCGCCAGTGAACCGCCTGTAATGACAGCGGCGGTTATATTATTAACCGCACGTCCGATTCCTGCCCACAGCTCCGGCATTTTTGTATAACGTGCAAACTCCATAAAGGCCGTTGTAAAGAACACGGCGAAAAAGCCTGCGGACATATAGAAAATAATCAATCCAATCAAAAAGGGGCCGGCAAATTCAAACACGGCTATGCAGATAGTCGAGAGGAGCATTACACAGTACATAATAAAGCTCATAACTTTTCGGCTGTTTATGTCGAATACAAAACCGGCAATCAGTCCGCTGAAGGCAAGAAATATTCTCGGCCACTGACCGATATCCATTGCTCCGGCGGCGTGGCTCAGCGTTACGGCATTGTCAAGCGTACTGAAAATGCAGGTCATCAGTACCACAAGCAGAATCAGGAGAAGTCCTAACGCCGTGCCTTTCGAGCTTTTTTCGGAGTTGCCGCCGTCTTCTTTCTCCCCTGTCACGGCAGCAGCATTCTCATTGACCGGCTTTGATTTTATCAGCAGCCACACCAGTGCTGCCAAAAACACCGACAAAATAACCGCTTCAATTATTTCCGAGCGAATGATGTTGTTATTCACAAATTGAAGCAGAACACCGATCATATAGGAAATACCTACAAGCCGTGCCAAATACTTATCATTTTCAAGCAGACACATCGATTTATAAAACACCGCACTGCCGAAAAAACCGAGAAACAGGAACAGAAGAAGTCCGAAGGCGAACGTTACACTGTAGGATATATGGCGGCAGAGAAAGAAAATACACAATAACGATGCCGCTGTGGTAATAACCATGCATGCGGAACACAGCCTATCCTTACAGAACCGGCAGAAAACAGGATGCAGCAGAAAGCCCAATGCACTGATCCCGAGCGCATAGTTTTGTGCCATTACCGCTTTGTTACCGGAAACCGAACGGGAGATCATATTCACATACAGATACTCCGCACCTAAAAAATAAAAGTAAACATGCCCATCATAACAATGGCTTTTACATATGATATTCTGTTTTCTTGATCAAAGGCTTCACTTTGCCTTAGTTTATTCAAAATACCGTTCATGATTTCCCTCTTGATTCATTGCTGTCGGCAAACTCCATAATGTCGTTAGGGGTGCAGTCTAAGGCACGGCAAATCCTGCCTACAATATCTACGGTTATGTTTTCACCCTTATTCATCTTTGAAATGACATAATTGCTTATCCCTGCTGCTTTCTCAAGGTCTTTCTTTTACATATCCTTGTCAATCAGCAGTTTCCAAAGTCTCTTATAACTCACTGTCATATCTCTGTCCTCGTTTCAATACACCTTCCACGATCGGCAGAAAAAGAAAGGTTTATGATTTTCTTTGCTTTCAATATGATATATTATAGCATGCTTTCCCTAAAAGCACAAACATTTATAAAGCGATAGATGTATTTGTACTCTGTTTTTTTGCACTTCTTCTCGTGAACCGGCAGCAAAATGTACTTCAAAAGACACCCAAAAGTCAGGGTTTTATACTAGTTCTTGATAAAAAGCTTTCAAAGCTTTTT